>NZ_JBHWHY010000027.1:0-142251 GCF_042732265.1 Streptomyces sp. NPDC059788
TCACAGCGAGTTGACCACGGACCTCGTCGGAGATGCACATACCACACCAACGAGCCGAATCACGGGAAGCAACACCTTGATTCTCTGCAAGCCCTTAGTGTGATGCGTATGTCTGACGGGGTCGCCTGGATAGGCGCACACAGCACCACAGCCAAATCCGCCGCCCTGCCCGGAATGCTCGGAGGGATATCGCTGACCTGCGCCCGGGGCCTCGACGCGGACGAGTTCCTCATCGCGCTGGGTGCCGACCTCGATGAGCTTGCCGAGGGAATCGCGTACAAGGATGTCGCCGTGCCGGTGGGGCGACCGGGCCGGCCCGCGCCCCACGTCAACCCGGTCATGTACGGGACGTGCGGCGACTGGGTGTACGTGCTGGAAGACTGGGGCATGGCGACGTGGTGCACCGGCTACCGAAAAGCAGAGTCGATGCGCCCCGGACCGGACGAGGAGATCGTCTGCGTGACGATGAACCGGTGGAGCCCCCCGTCTCAGATCGTCCATGCACCAGGTGACGGACGCGTCCTGCAGGCCGATTTCGGAGAGGACACCGGGGAAGCCTCCGCTCTGACCGCGGCACTCCGGGCAGCGGGCGCGGTGTTCCCGGCCATCGGGGATGTGGGCGAAGACGCCGTGGTGGCGCACTTCGAGGAATACGGGCCCCGGCTGCCCGCAGCGGTGTTCACTGCCGTCGGCACCTACTGCGACCTGTCCATCGACCAGGAGGCCGTTGAGGCCGGCGACCTTCCCGCGCTCCTGATCCCCATGGTCTGAGGTGCCGCCGGCTTACAGGTGACGGGCGTGGCGTGCATGCCGGAGATCGCCGACCGGCCACACACTTCCGTGAATGTCGGATCGTGAATGTCGGATCGGTGCCGTTGAGGGTGAGCAGGTGTACCACTGAGCCCAGCTTCTTCGTGTAGGTGCTCATTCACGCCTTGCCGGTGGGGGTGCCGCCGGGCAGCAGGTCAGGGTTCAGGCCGCCCTCGGCCTTCGGCATGCCGTCGCTGTTGTATGTCGAGGTGAACGAGAACTCGTCGCAGTTCAGCTCAGGGGTCTGCTGCGCGGGTTCGATGGTGAGCCCGGCAAGCCGGCGAGGGCGGTTCTGCTGTTGCTCACGACCAGGTTCGGCAAGGCCATCGCGGTGAACACGTACAACACCTACGTGTGAAGCCCGCGTTGACCCGCATCGGGATCATCCCTCCGCGACCGGTAGGTGCGAAGCCGTGGCAGTGGAAAGCCGCGTACCGGGACGGCTTTCATGTGCTGAGGCACACGTACGCGTTGGTGGTCCTTTGAGACCGGTGAGTCGGTGGTGGCCCTGGCCAGGT
Organism: Streptomyces sp. NPDC059788; assembly: GCF_042732265.1. Lineage (NCBI taxonomy): Bacteria > Bacillati > Actinomycetota > Actinomycetes > Kitasatosporales > Streptomycetaceae > Streptomyces > Streptomyces sp. NPDC059788. The sequence continues at coordinate 1,329 of NZ_JBHWHY010000027.1, forward strand.
GGCTCGGTCACTTGTTCTCGTGATCACGCTCAGTCGCTGTGCTCGCTTCGTGCCGGAGGCCAGAGGTCGGAGGTCGGCGGGCGGGGCGGCGGGCTGTCGATGGACTGCTTGGCGCCCCGGCAGGCGCTCTGGTGTGAGGGCTCAAGACTTACTTGACGCTGTGTCCTCATGACTTGCTTGACGTGGCGGGCGTGATTGTCGGCTTGGCCATGTTTTGACTCTGGTGACTGGCTTGTCGCTGGTGCGGGGATGAACGGCCAGTTCTTCGCCGTCGTAGACGATCCGGAAGTGGGTGTCCTCCACGATCACGTTCACGACCTTGCCGCTGTGGACGGCTCCGATCCTCCTGTACTGGCCGGCGACCATGACGCGGCCGTTGCCGTTGACGAGTCTTTGAACGGTGACGGGCCCGATCGGACCGCTGGGAGGCAGTGCCTCGGTGGCGGCCCGGACGCCCTTGAGAAGCGGAAGCCGGCCGGGAGGGATGGGCGGCGGCATGGTCTTCACCACGCGTCCGCCGCTGATGACGTGGAGGAGGTGCTCGTCCATCCGCAGCACCACGCGGCTGCCCGCCAGCGTCCGGGACAGCATGACGTCACGGTCTCCGAGGCCGACCACGCCATCGCGCGTGACCGCGCGGTCGACCTCGACCGCCGTCCCCGGCGGCAACTGGGGCCGGCCGCGGTGACGGGGCAGCGCGGGCGCAGCTGGAATCCGTGCTGCGGCCCAAGGTCGACGCGGCCTGGAACCTGCACGAGCTGACCAAGGACCTGGGTCTGTCCGCGTTCGTGCTCTACTCGTCCGTCGCGGGCGTCCTGGGCACTCCCGGGCAGTCCAACTACGCGGCCGCCAACTCCTTTCTGGACGCCCTGGCCCAGCACCGGGCCGCCCTCGGGCTGCCCGCCGTCTCGGTGGCCTGGGGCCTGTGGGCCGACGCCACCGGAATGACCCAGCACCTCACCGAGGTGCATCTGAGCCGCATGGCGCGCGAGGGCATGCGGCTGTTGCCCACCGACCTCGGTCTGGCGATCCTCGACACCGTGGCGGGCGCCGCCCACCCCGCGGTGATCGCGCTGCCGGTGGACCTGGCCGCGGCACGCACCCATCCCCGCCAGCCCGTGGTGCTGCGCGCCCTGACGCGAGTGCGGCACCGGCCGGTAGCGGCGGCCGCCGAAGAGCTGACCGGTGCGGGCCGTGTCCTCGACGGTCTGGCCGCCCTGGACGAGCCGGAGCGGCAGCGCCTGCTGCTCGGCCTCGTCATCGAGCAGGCGACGGCGGCGCTGGGACGCGGGCCCGACGCCCCGATACCCGCGGACCAGGTCTTCCAGGACGTCGGGTTCGACTCGCTGACCTCCGTCGAACTGCGCAACCGGCTGACGAAAGCCGTGGGCCTGCCGCTGCCCGCCGGACTGGTCTTCGACCACCCCACCCCCCGGCAACTGGCGCGGCGGCTGCTCGCCGATCTGGCCGGTGGCGCGGAAGGCAGCCGGGAGACCGTCGACTTCGCCGCCGAGGTCCGTCTCGCACCGGACATCACCGCCGCGGAGAGCGTCGACCGGGTCGCCGAGCCCCGGCATGTGCTGCTGACCGGCGCAACCGGGTTCCTCGGCTCCTTCCTGCTGCGGGATCTGCTGCAGACGACGACGGCCCGGATTAGCTGCCTGGTCCGGGGCGTGGACGAGGACGACGCCCGGGCCCGCATCGAGGCCGCCGCACAGTGGTACCGCACCGGGGCCGACCTCGACTTCCACCGGATCGACATCGTCGTCGGTGATCTCGCGGAACCGGCCCTCGGGCTGACCGAGGACGACTTCGACGCGCTGGCCCGGCTGGTCGACGTCGTCTACCATGCGGGCGCCGGCGTCAACTGGCTCTACCCGTACGAGGCGCTGCGGCCCGCCAACGTCGCGGGCACCGAGGAGATTCTGCGGCTCGCGGCCCGGCACCGGACCGTGCCCGTGCACTACATCTCGTCCACCGGCGTCTACGCCCAGGAGGCCGTCGAGGGCCGTCGGATCTCCGTCGACGACCCGATCGGACCGCCGGAGGTGCTGTCCAACGGGTACCGGCAGGCGAAGTGGGTGGCCGAGGGTGTCATCGACATCGCCAGGTCGCGTGGCATCCCGGTCTCGGTGTACCGGGTCGACGTGGTCTCCGGTGACCAGGTCAACGGGGCCTGCCAGACCCAGGACTTCGTGTGGCTGAGCATCCGCGGCATGCTCACGGCGGGCGCGGTCCCCGTGGGGATCTCCGGCTACTTCCACCCCACACCGGTCGACTACGTGAGTGCCGCGATCCTGCGGCTCTCCTCCCTGCTCACGGGGGTGGGGGACACGTACAACCTGTCCAACCCGCATCGCCTGCACTTCTCCGAGGTTGTCGACCGGCTCCGCGCCCTCGGCCATACCCTCGTGGACCTGGACGGGGCCGAGTGGAGCCGGACCGTGCGGAGCGACCCGGAGAACTCGCTGCTGCCGCTGCTCGACGTCTTCGAAGCCGCGATCTCCGGAATCGGCGGCTACCCCGACATGGACACCCACAAGACGGAGGCGGCCTTGGCGGGTAGCGGCATCAGCTGCCCGCGGGTGACGGGCGCACTGCTGGCCCGCTACCTGAAGTTCTTCACCGACCAGGGTTACTTTCCGGCCCCCCGTCCGCAGGAATCCGCATCCGTGACGGTGTGACGCCTCGCGCGACCCGAGACCCGAGGACCCCGGCGGCCTGCCTGGCCACCGGGGTCCTCGTCTGTCGCGGGCGTCCGGACCGCGCCACGGACGGCACCTGCGGACAGGGCGCTGCTTTCGGTCAGGCGTTCAGCTCCCGGGTGCGCAGAGTGGCGGCACGGTGTTGGGTGGGCGTGATGCCGCGGCAGCGCTTGAAGGCGACGCTGAGCGCGAAGGTGTTGGAGTACCCGACCTTGCGGGCGATGGAACTCACCGTGGCGTCGGTGTCGCGGAGCAGGTCGGCGGCCAGGGCGACCCGCCACGCGGCCAGATAGGTCATGGGAGGTTCACCGACATGGCGGGTGAAGCGCCGGGCCAGACCGGACCTGGAGGAGCCCACCTTGGAGGCGAGGGTCGTTACGGTCCACGGGTGGGCGGGGTTGTCGTGCATCAGCCGCAGCGCGCTCGCGACGACCGAGTCGTCCATGGTGCGGTACCAGGCGGGGGCGTGGTTCTGGGGGCGGTCGAACCAGGCACGCAGCGTGGAGACGAGCAGCAGGTCCAACAGCCGGTCCAGGACGGCCTGCTGGCCCGGCTTGTCGCGTCGCAGCTCCTCGGTGACCAGGGCGAGGAGCGTACGTTCGCTGTCCCGTTCCGGTACGACGAGGACGTCCGGGAGGGCGTCCAGGAGGCGGTCGCTGATGCCGGTCCGGCCCTCGTAGGCACCGCTGATCAGAAGGGCCGCGCCTGCTTCGCCGACACCGCAGGTCCGCGGGTCGGGGGCCGGCCCGCCTCCCGCGACGGCACGGGCGGTGTGCGCGCAGTAGTCCGCGCTGGTGATGACCTGGTGGGGCGGCGCCGCGGGGTCCTCGGCGACCGTGTACGGGGCGGGGCCGCGCACGACGACGATGTCACCGGAGTCGACTCGGACGGGCTTGCTGCCGGCGGGCGTGACCCAGATTCCGCCGTTGACCGCGACCACCAGCGTAAGTTGGGCGCCGCTCGCGAAACGCAGGGACCACTGGGGGCTCATGACAGTCCGGGTGAACACAGCGCCGCGCGCTCGTACCCCGTCCAGCAGATTCGCTAACGTGTCCACCCCTCCAATGTAGACGCTCGAACATCGACATGGGCGTCTCAACCATGGTTTCGCTCCACGCCGGACGATTGAGTGGGGCCCATGACTGAGCACCAGATTCTGATTACCGGCGGCACGGGGAAAGTCGGCGGGCGCGCCGTGTCCCAGCTCCGCGCGAAGGGCGCCCCGGTGCGCGTGGGGTCACGTTCCAGCGACCCCCGGTTCGACTGGACGGACCAGAGCACCTGGGACGCCGCTCTTGAGGGCGTGAAGAAGGTCTTCATCGTGCCGCACGATGGCGAGCTGCTGACGCGACCGTTCGTCCAGCGCGCGAAGGAACTGGGCGTCGGGCGCGTCGTGCTGCTGTCCGGCCGCGGCGCCGACGTACCCGGCTACGCCGGCGAGGACAGTATCGCGGGCAAGACACACATCGACGGCGAGGACGCCGTGCGCAACTGCGGGCTGGAGTGGACGATCGTCCGGCCGGCGTGGTTCGCGCAGAACTTCAGCGAGGGTTTCTTCCGGGACGCGGTGATGGCCGGCGAGCTCCGGCTGCCCGCCGGTGACGGCGCGGCGAGCTTCGTGGATGCCGAGGACATCGCCGCCGTCGCGGTCGCGGCGCTCACCGAGGACAAGCACGTGGGCAAGACCTACGAGCTGTCCGGACCGAGCGCGCTGACCATTGGCGAGGCCTCGGCCCTCATTTCGGAGGCCACCGGCCGCACGGTGCGCTACGTGCCCCTTTCGCCCGAGGACTTCGTCGCCGAACTGATCGCCGAAGGCTGGCCCAAGGCCGACGCCGAGGACTATGCGGACGCGGTCGGCCCGATCCGACGGGACATGGACAGCCACCTGTCCGACGGTGTGCAGGCCGCGCTGGGCCGCCCGGCTCGTTCCTTCGCCCAGTTCGTCTCGGACGCCGCGGCCGCCGGGGCGTGGCGCGACTGATGTCACCTGCGGTCGGTGACAGCCACCGACCGCACGACACCGCCCCCGCGACCGTGAGGTGCGGGGGCCGTACCATCTGAACGTCCGGCGACACCGGTGACGGCACGCCGGAGGGCCTGTTCCCGGAGCAGGCCGACGCAACACTGCACGAGCAACGGGGGAGCAGCACCTTGTGGCAGGCTGACGCGACCGCGTACGCGGACGCGTCCCGGCCTGTCACCGTTGTGGAGCCACGGACTCGTCCGGGTTCTGTCTCGCTCTGAGGTGGCACCACATTTCCGATCGCCTGTCTCGCGAACGCGAGCTGGATTCCGCCGGCTGTCGAGCCGATCAGCCGTGCCGAACCGGCGGAGCGAGCGCGTCGCGAGGACACGGGCCGCGCAGGCAGACGTCGATTCCTCAGCCGCCCCCCTGGTTCTACGTACACGCGATCACAGGAAATCTGAGGACAACCCAGTGAGTGAAGACAACCAGCCAGGCATACGCGGCACCGGTGGCCTGTCCCGTCGGCGGCTGTTCAGGCTCGGCGGGCTCACCGCCGCGGCCACTGCAGTCGGAACCGTCACCGGACCCCTGGGCGGCACCGCCGCCCGGGGTGCCGAGCCGCGCGTCGGCTACGACGCCATCGTCGTGGGCCTCGGCTTCGCGGGAGCGATAGCGGCACGGGAGTTGCAGGCCAAGGGGCTCACCCCGCTGCTGCTGGAGGCTCGTGACCGGATCGGCGGCCGCACCTGGACCGCCACCTTCGCCAGACAGCCCGTGGAGATGGGCGGACAGTTCGTCGACGAGTCCCAGCCGTTGATCACCGCCGAACTCAGGCGCTACGGCATCCCCGCCGCGACCGGACTCGTCCCGTATGAACAACCGACGCGAGCAGGCCACCGAGGAGTGGCAGCGGCGGTACGCGATCCGCGCCGGCATCGAAGCCACTCCCCCTGACCGGGACACCCCTGCTCTTCCGCGGACGCAACGACACCGCTCTCACCCCCTGGTTCGGCCCGTCCTGCTGTGGCGGGTGCCGGCCAACCGCGTCCTGCCCGTCGAGCGCACGTTGCGGGACGGATCCTGGCTGTCGCGCATCCACGCCTGCACCGACGCCGCCCGCAGCGATCCGGTCACCGTCCGGGTGGTGGCCTACCGCCTGGACGGCACCGGCCGGGCGGCCGGGGAGTACCGGCTGGTGACCAGCCTGCTCGATGCCCGCCACTCCCCGGCCCGCCGGCTGGCCGCGCTCTACCGTGAGCGCTGGGAGGCGGAAGCGGTCTTCGCCGAGCTCAAGACCTGCCTGCGCGGGCCACGCACCGTGCTCAGCAGCAAGACACCCGACGGCGTGCGCCTTTACTTCACGCTCCCTGAGGGCGGCAAGACGCATGCCGTGGACATGTATTTTTCCGTCGCCTGTGGGCTGGGGGGACATTCGAAGAATGTGTCCGGCCGTGTGGGCGGAGTTGCCATGGGGGCCAGGTAAGCCGACGAGGACGGTTTCGCTGCTGCTTACGACCAGATTCGGCAACGCCATCGCGGTGAACACGTACAACACCTATGTGTGGAGGCCCGCGTTGGCGTGCATCGGGATCATCCCTCCGCGTCCTGCGGGTGCGAAGCCGTGGCGGTGGAAGGCTGCGCACCGAGACGGTTTTCATGTGCTGAGGCATGCATGCGCGTCGGTGGTTCCAGAGCCTGGCGAGTCAGTGGTGACCTTGGCCGGGTGGCTGGGGCGCTCGTTGTCGATGGTCACGCTGAGTCACTATGCTCACTTCATGCCGGAGGCCGGAGGCCGGCGGTCGAGGGTGCAGGGCTGTCGACGGGGAGCTCGGTGATCCGGTGGGAGCTGTGGTTGGGAAGTGAAACTCCCCGAATTCTCCCCAGATCCCTTCGGGAGTGTTCCCGGGTGGGGGTGACGATCGCGACGGAGTCGATGCGGTTGTACCGATATAGTTGTATCGGTATGGCCGGACCGAATTGACCGTACGTCGCTGACCTGCGACGAAGCTCAGGAAGTAGCCTGATTCGCATGTTGTCCGAAGTCATCGCGACTCGCTATGTCACGCCCTTGCGTGAGGGTGGGTCGCTTCCGGGGATCGTCGAGGCCGACGATCTCGGTACGTATGTCATGAAGTTCACCGGGGCGGGGCAGGGGCGCAAGACTCTGGTCGCCGAGGTTGTCTGTGGGGAGCTGGGGCGGCGGCTGGGGCTGCGGGTGCCGGAGCTGGTGCGGATGCAGCTCGATCCGGTGATCGGGCTGAGCGAGCCCGACCAGGAGGTGCAGGAGCTGCTGAAGGCCAGTGGCGGGCTGAACCTGGGGATGGACTACCTGCCGGGGTCGCTCGGGTTCGATCCGCTCGCCTTCGAGGTGTCCGGGCGGGAGGCGGGGCGGGTCGTCTGGTTCGACGCGCTGATCAACAACGTGGACCGCTCGTGGCGCAACCCCAACCTGCTGGTCTGGCACGGTGAGCTGTGGCTGATCGACCACGGCGCCACGATGATCTGGCAGCACAACTGGCCCTCCGCCGAGAAGTCGGCCGCCAAGCCGTACGACGCCTCCGACCACGTGCTGGCGGGCTTCGGACCGGACGTGGCGGCCGCGGCGGCCGAGCTCGCGCCCCTGGTCACCGAGGAACTGCTGACCGAGGTCGCCGCCGCGGTGCCGGACGAGTGGCTGGCGGACGAGCCCGGCTTCGACTCGCCGGACGAGCTGCGCCGCGCCTACGTACGGGCGCTGCTGGGACGCGCCGGAGTGATCGGCGAGCAGATCACCCTCGGTGAGCGTACGAAGGACGGACCCTCCCGGGTACCGGGCTGGCTGGCGACCGAGTTGCCGCGGAGGACAGTGAAGTGAGCGGCCTGCACAACGGACGCGACGTGTTCGAGTACGCCCTGCTCAAGGTCGTACCGCGGGTCGAGCGCGGCGAAATGATCAACGCGGGGGTGGTGGTGTACTGCCGCGCCCGGCGCTTCGTCGAGGCGCGCACCCATCTGGACGAGGGGCGGCTGCGGGCGCTGGACGCGTCGGCCGACGTCGAGGGCGTCAAGGCGGCCCTGCGTGCCGTCGAGGGGGTCTGCGCGGGCGGCGAGCGGGCCGGGCAGGCCGCGGGTGACGACGCGGGGCGGCGCTTCCGGTGGCTGATCGCGCCGCGCAGTACCGTCGTCCAGCCCGGGCCGGTGCACACCGGGCTGACCGCGGACCCGTCGATCGAGGCGGAGCGGCTGCTCGACCTGCTGGTGAGGTGAGGCGGACGGCCGCCGGCCCGTGCGGGAGTCCGGCGGCCGCCGTGAAGTGCGAGGGCGTGCCGGGGAGGCGTTGACAGGGGGTGGCCGGGCTTCTAGCGTCAGCCCTGCTGAAGCTACTAAGCGGTTGCTCACCTGCGGTTGCGGTGCGGCGGACCGCTCGTCGAGGTTTCGAGGGTGAGGAGAACCCCGCATGTCCACCACCGAGCAGCGCGTAGCCATCGTGACGGGCGCGGCCCGCGGCATCGGCGCGGCCACCGCCGTGCGCCTGGCCGCCGAGGGCCGCGCCGTCGCCGTCCTCGACCTGGACGAGGCGGCCTGCAAGGACACCGTCGAGAAGATCACCGCGGCGGGCGGCAGGGCGCTGGCCGTCGGCTGCGACGTCTCGGACGCGGAACAGGTGGAGGCGGCGGTCGCGCGGGTCGCGGCGGAGCTGGGCGCGCCGACCGTCCTCGTCAACAACGCGGGCGTGCTCCGTGACAACCTGCTGTTCAAGATGAGCGACACCGACTGGGACACCGTCATGAACGTGCATCTGCGGGGCGCGTTCCTGATGTCGCGCGCCTGTCAGAAGCACATGGTCGACGCCAAGTTCGGCCGTATCGTCAACCTCTCCTCCAGCTCGGCGCTCGGCAACCGCGGCCAGGTCAACTACTCGGCCGCCAAGGCCGGCCTGCAGGGCTTCACCAAGACCCTCGCCATCGAACTGGGCAAGTTCGGCGTCACCGCCAACGCCGTCGCCCCCGGCTTCATCGTCACCGACATGACCGCCGCCACCGCCGAGCGCGTCGGCATGGGCTTCGAGGACTTCCAGGCCGCGGCCGCCACCCAGATCCCCGTCCAGCGCGTCGGCCGGCCCGAGGACATCGCCAACGCCATCGCCTTCTTCACCGGCGAGGCGGCCGGATTCGTCTCCGGCCAGGTCATGTACGTGGCCGGCGGACCGCTCAACTGAAGCCGGGAGAAGGCGACATGACCGCACAGGACAAAACGCTGCCGCCGCTCTCCGGCAAGGCGGCGCTGGTCACCGGCGCCAGCCGGGGCATCGGCTACGGCATCGCGCGGGCGCTCGTGGCCCGCGGCGACAAGGTCTGCATCACCGGCCGCAACGAGGACGCCCTCAAGGAGGCCGTCGAGACGCTGGGCGCCGACCGCGTCATCGGCGTCGCGGGCAAGGCGCACGACGAGGCCCACCAGGGGGTCGCCGTCGAGCGGGCCATGGCGGCGTTCGGCCGCGTCGACTACCTGGTCAACAACGCCGGTACGAACCCGGTCTTCGGCCCGATCGCGGACCTCGACCTGAACGTCGCCCGCAAGGTGTTCGAGACCAACGTCATCTCCGCGCTGGGCTTCGCGCAGCGCACCTGGCACGCGTGGCAGAAGGACAACGGCGGCGCGATCGTCAACATCGCCTCCATCGCGGGCGTCTCGGCGTCGCCCTTCATCGGCGCGTACGGCATGAGCAAGGCCGCGATGATCAACCTGACGTTCCAGCTGGCGCACGAGTTCGCGCCGGCGGTACGGGTCAACTCCATCGCCCCCGCGGTGGTCAAGACCAAGTTCGCGGCCGCGCTGTACGAGAACCGCGAGGAGGAGGCCGCCGCGGGCTACCCGATGGGGCGCCTCGGCGTCCCGGAGGACATCGGGGGCGCGGCGGCGTTCCTGCTGTCCGACGCCGCCGGCTGGGTCACGGGGCAGACGCTCCAGGTCGACGGCGGGCTGTTCCTCAACGCGGGCGTCTGAGGCCGGGGAGGCAGGCGCGGGGAGCGTGCCAGGGCGCGCTTGCGGGGCGATGCGTGCCAGGGCGGCGGCGTGAGCCAGGGCGGGGCGGCGCGTGCCGGTGCGTACGCCCGCGCGTGGGTGTGCCGACGGGGCTTGCGTTGGTGTGCACTCCAAGAGGCAGTGTCTGTGGTGCCGGTCCGGACGGGACCGGCACCACACCTGTTCCGGGCCCGGATGCACGGGGGCTCGCGACGCACTCCGACAAGGAGATCCACCATGCGCTACCGCACACTCGGCGGCGGCTCCGGGCCCACGGTCAGTGCCCTGTGCCTGGGAACCCTGCCGTTCGGCACCAGCGTCGACGAAGCGACCTCGTTCGCCCTTCTCGACCGCTTCGCCGAGGCGGGCGGCACCTTCGTGGACACCGCCGACAACTACGCCTGCTGGGTGCCGGGCGGGACCGGCGACGAGAGCGAGCTGCTGCTCGGGCGCTGGCTGCGCAGCAGGGGCGCCAGGGACCGTACCGTGCTGGCCACCAAGGTCGGCGCCCGCCCCGACCCGTCGCGCGGCCCCGAGTGGCCCGCCAACCTGGAGGGGCTGGGCGAGAAGACCGTACGGGCCGGGATCGACGGCAGCCTGCGGCGGCTCGGCACCGACCGGGTGGACCTCTACTACGCGCATGTCGAGGACCGGGACGTGCCGCTGGAGGAGACCGTCGGGGCGTTCGCGGGCCTGGTGCAGGACGGCACCGTGGGCGTGCTCGGACTCAGCAACCACGCCACGTGGCGGCTCGCCGAGGCCCGCCGCATCGCCGCCGCGCAGGGCCTGCCCGGCTTCCGCGCCGTACAGCAGCGGCACACCTACCTGCGGCCCCGCTTCGGCGCGGACTCCGGACTCCAGCGGGAGACCGACGAGGAACTGCTCGACTACGCCGCCGCGCACGAGGACCTGACACTGCTCGGGTACTCGACGCTGATGCACGGCGCGTACGCGCGGCCGGAGCAGCCGCTGCTCGAACGCTACGACCACCCCGGGTCGGTGGCCCGGCTGCGGGTCGTCCGGGAGGTCGCGGCGGAGGCCGGGGCCACCGTGAACCAGGTGGTGCTGGCCTGGCTGATGGGCGGCCGGGTCCCGGTCGTACCCGTCCTCGGTGTGAGTTCGCTGACACAGCTGGACGAGGCCCTGGCGGCGGTGGACCTGCGACTGGACGCGGCGCAGCGGGCGCGGCTCGACACGGTCTGAGTGGGGAGCGGTAAGCGGGTAGCGGGGCGGAAGAGGGTGGGCGGGGCCGGGCGGAGGCCGGGCGGGAGCGGGTGTGTCGGCGTTGTCAGTGGTCGCCGGTAAGTTCGTTGCCGAGAACGGATCGCACACCGGAGGTTGCTCAGTGATGACCGACATGCTGCCCGAGTCCTGGCGCGGCGTCCTCGGCGAGGAGTTGGAGAAGCCCTACTTCAAGGACCTCACCGAGTTCGTCGAGCAGGAGCGGGCGAAGGGGCCGGTCTACCCGCCCCGCGAGGAGGTCTTCGCGGCCCTCGACGCCACGCCGTACGACCAGGTGAAGGTGCTGGTCCTGGGCCAGGACCCGTACCACGGCGAGGGGCAGGGCCACGGCCTGTGCTTCTCCGTGCGGCCCGGTGTCCGGACCCCGCCGTCGCTGCGCAACGTCTACAAGGAGATGAAGGAGGAGCTGGGCCACCCGGTCCCGGACAACGGCTACTTGATGCCCTGGGCCCGGCAGGGCGTGCTGCTGCTGAACGCGGTGCTGACGGTGCGGGCCGGCGAAGCGAACTCGCACAAGGGCAAGGGCTGGGAGAAGTTCACCGACGCGGTGATCAAGGCGGTGGACTCCCGGCCGGACCCGGCGGTGTTCGTGCTCTGGGGCAACTACGCGAAGAAGAAGCTGCCGCTGATCGACACCGAGCGGCACGCGGTCGTGGAGGGCGCGCACCCGTCCCCGCTGTCCGCGAAGAAGTTCTTCGGCTCGCGGCCCTTCACCCGGATAAACGAGGCCATCGCCGCGCAGGGCCACACCCCGATCGACTGGCGCATCCCCGACCTGGGCTGAGCCGGGAGCCGCGGCGTGCCGCGCACACCGCGCGGTCCGGCCCGCCGCCGGTTAGCGTCGGTGCAGGCAGGCCGTGGCAGGGCGGCGGACGAGCGCGGGAGTGTGCGGTGGTGGACGAGCAGCGTGCGAAGGCGGGCGGTGACATCGTCCTGACCCGCATCGGGCAGGCGGTCATGCTGCACCGGGGCGGCGACCGGGAGGAGGCCCGCAACCGCCTCGCGCAGCTGTGGGCCGAGGTCGGGCCGGACGGCGACCCGCTCCACCGCTGCACGCTCGCGCACTACCTCGCCGACACGCAGGACGACCCGGCCGCCGAGCTGGACTGGGACCTCACCGCGCTGGAAACGGCGTGGGAGGCGGACGCGGCACATACGACGGAGGGGGAGGGGGAGCGGAACGCGGGCCGGGACGGCGATCGGGGCCGGGGCCGAGACGAGGACCGGGACCGGGATCGAGACGGCGATGGGGATCGGAGCCGGGACGGGGATCGGGATCGGGACGGTGATTGGGATCGGAGCCGGGACGGGGATCGGGATCGGGACGGTGATTGGGATCGGAGCCGGGACGGGGACCGAAGCCGAGACGAGGACCGGGATCGAGACGGCGATGGGGACCGAAGCCGGGACGGGGACCGAGACCGGGACCGGGACGCGGACAGCGCCCGAAACCAAGCCCGATCCCGGCCCCGGCCCCGGTCGTCGCGCTCGCCCGGCAGCTCTCTCGCGCTGGCGGCGCTGCTGCCGTCCCTCCACCTGCGCCTCGCCGCCGACTACGCCGTCCTCGGCCGCCCCGCCGAGGCCCGCGCCCAGCTGGACCGGGCCCGGGCGACGGCGGCGGCACTGGCCGACGACGAGTACGGCCGGGGCGTACGACAGGCGATCGAACGGCTCGGGGTGCGGGTCACCGGCAGCCGGGCGGGCGGTGACGGCGGCGCGGGTCCCGCGGGGGACCGGTCGCCGTAGCCGGTCAGTCGCCGTAGACGTGGCGGCAGAGGGCGTCGGCGCTGTCGTCGTCCTGCCAGTGCCCGTAGTCGCGGGCCAGCTCGCACAGGCCGGGGGCCGGGGCGGCCGGGCGGCGGTCCCCGGAGCGCTGCCAGGGCGGCCCGTACCGGCGGGTGCCGGGGGCCTTGGACTTGTCCCGTACGCCCCTGGCGGCGCCCTGCCCGCGCCCCTCACCCTTGCCCGTCGCCGGGGGCGCCGGCCGCTGCGGCTGCGCCCGCCGGCCGCCGGACGCGGGCGGACGGGCCGGTGCGGGCTGCCCCGCGTCGGCTCCGGACGGTGTGGTCGGCCGCCCGCGCGCCGGAGGCCGGCTGACCTCCGGGCCGATGGGCTCCACGGAAGGGGCGGGCAGCGCGGGGCGCGGCAGGAGGCTCTCGGGGGCCGGACGGTGGACGACGGTGACACATCCGGTCGTGACGAAGGCCGTCGTCACCGCGAAGACCGCCGCTGCGGGGATACGGAACACCGGCCAACTCTGCCGATCACGGGCCCTTTTGGGAAAGACCCGCAGGGGTGAACGCTCCCGCGTGGCGTTGACCCCGGGGGCGGCCGCTGCCGAGCGCCCGACCACGGCACGGGCACGGCACGGCCACAACGGCGCAGCCGCAGACGACATCCACTCCGCCGCCCCCCGCACCCACTCCGCCGCCCACCGCCCGCCCCGCCCCTACACCGTTCCCGGAACATCCGGCACCCCGCGTCGCGCGCTCCCGGCGGCATCGCCGACGGGCGCCCGCCGCCCGGCACGTATGCTTCCGGGGCGCCGGGCACACCACCGGCGCGCCCGGCGCGATGTCCGTACGGCATCGGGGCGGGCGGCATCATCGGCACACCCGCAGCGCCGGTCCGCGCAGGCGGCCCGGGGCGGCGGCGCAACCCAGGGAGTACGCGTGAAGGTCGGCTGCATCGGACTCGGCGACATCGCACAGAAGGCGTATCTGCCGGTGCTCGGCGCGCGCCCCGGTGTCGAGCTGCACCTCCAGACCCGTACCCCGGCCACCCTGGAGCGGGTCGCCGGAACGTATCGCCTGCCCGCCGCACAGTGCCACACCGACCTGGACGGCCTGCTCGCGGCCGGCCTGGACGCCGCCTTCGTGCACGCGCCCACCACCGCGCACCCGGAGATCGTCACCCGTCTCGTCGAGGCCGGGGTGCCGACCTACGTCGACAAGCCGATCGCGTACGAACTGGCCGAGACCGAGCGCATCGTGCGGCTCGCCGAGGAGCGCGGCGTCAGTCTGGCGGTCGGCTTCAACCGCCGCCACGCCCCGGGGTACGCCCAGTGCCTGGAGCACCCCCGCGACCTGATCCTGATGCAGAAGAACCGGGTGGGCCTCCCCGAGGACCCGCGTTCGCTGGTCCTGGACGACTTCATCCACGTCGTCGACACGCTGCGCTTCCTGGCGCCCGGCACCGTCGAGCACGTGGACGTACGGGCGAAGATCCGCGACGGCCTGATGCACCACGTGGTGCTCCACCTCTCTGGCGACGGCTTCAGCGCCATCGGCAGCATGAACCGCCTCAGCGGTTCCACGGAGGAGATCCTGGACGTGTCGGGGCAGGACACCAAGCGCCAGGTCGTCAATCTCGCCGAGGTCATCGACCACAAGGGACAGCCGAGCGTGCGGCGGCGCGGGGACTGGGTGCCGGTGGCCCGGCAGCGCGGTATCGAGCAGATCGTGCTCGGCTTCCTGGACGACGTGCGGGCGGGCCGGTTCGTCCCGGCCGAGGACGCGCTGCGTACGCACGAGCTGTGCGAGCGGGTGGTCCGCGAGGCGCTGGCGCAGGGGGCCTGAGGCTGTACGCGTGAAGGGCGGGGCTACCGGTTCCGCCCCGCACCGTACGTCCCGCGCCGCAGCCGCAGCACCCCCGCCGCCACCGCGTAGGTACCGAGCGCCAGTATCGCCCCGTACAGCGCCCAGTCGCCGAGGCGCACGTACGGGCTGGTGCCCGCGGCCAGCGGGACGTCGTACACGGCCGCCCCGCCGCGCTCGGTGCCGAGCCGGCCGCCGACCGGCTCGCCCCGCGGCCCGTACACCGCGCTGACGCCGGTCAGCGTGGCGTGCGTCATCGGCCGCCAGGTCTCGGCGGCGCGCAGCGCGGCCAGCGAGGCGTGCTGCGCGGGCGCCCAGCTGTCCTGGAAAGTGGACGTGGAGGACTGGGCGACCAGCAGCTGCGCGCCGTCGTGCGCCAGTCGGCGGCTCATGTCCGGGAACGCCGACTCGAAGCACACCAGCGGCCCTACGCGCAGCCCGCCTGCCGAGCCGATGGGCATCAGCACCTGCCGGGTGCCGCGCATCCGGTTCTGGTCGGCGGCCTTGCCGACGTGCGTCGCCCAGCCCAGTACGGAGCGGAGCGGGATGTACTCGCCGAAGGGGACCAGCCGCATCTTGTCGTAGCGGTCGCCCGTCGCGCCCTGCGGGCCGACCAGCACGGAACTCTTGTAGATGCCGGGCTGTCCGGCGTGCCGCCCGTCGACGTTGACCAGCAGGTCCGCGCCAACGTCCCGGGAGAGCGCGGCGAGCCGGGCCGCCATGGCCGGGCTCCGGGTCAGGTCGCGGTTGACGCTGCTCTCGCCCCAGACCACCAGCTGGACGCCGCGCCCGGCCAGCGAGCGGGTCAGCGCCTCGCCGCGCGCTATCCGCGCGTCGGCGCCCGCCACTTCGCCCGGCTGGACGGCACCGATCCGGACCGTGCCGGCCGCCCGCGGCACCGGCGCCCACAGCCAGGCCGCGGTGCCGCCGACCGCGCACACGAGGAGGCCCGCCACGGCCGGGACACGGGCCCGCGGCACCGCGACGAGCAGGACGAGCGCGGTGTTCACCGCGACGATGAGCAGGCTCAGCAGCCACACCCCGCCGATGGAAGCGAGCCGCAGGGCGGGCGGAACCTGCCACTGGCTGGCGCCGAGCAGGCCCCAGGGGCCGCCCAAGTACTCCCAGGACCTGACCAGTTCGACCAGCAGCCAGCCGGACGGTACGAGGACGAGGGACGCCGCGCACCGGCGCGCGGTCGGCGTCCCGTGCAGCAGCGCCCGTACGAGCAGGCCCCAGGGCGCCCACAGCAGGCCGAGCAGCGCCGCCAGCACGAGGATGAACACGTGCAGGCTCGGCAGCAGCCAGTGGTGGACCGCCAGCATGAACCCGGCGCCGCCGAGCCAGCCGTCCAGCGCCGCCCGGCGGTTCGTACGGGCCGAGCGCGCCAGGAGGAGCCAGGGGACGAGGGCGACGTAGGCCAGCCACCACAGGGCGGGCGCCGGGAACGCCAGTGCGGGCAGCGCGCCGGCCGCGAGCGCCGCGGCGCCGCGTCCCCAGGGCGACGCGAGCCCCTTCACCCACCAGTCGGCCGACTCCCGCATACCGCTCCCTCCACCGGATCGCAGCATCCAGTGTGCGCGCGTCGGCCGATCATGGACAGCAGGCGGGGCGTCCCCGTCAGATCGCCGCCGGGAGCAGCCGGCGCCACTTCTCGTGGACGACGACCTCGCTCAGCCGCCAGCCGTCGGCGGCGCGGCGGGCGGCGAAGGCATAGCGGCCCGCGCAGGTGTAGTTCGGGGCGGCCGACGCGCCCGCGGCCTTGCCGGGCGGCGTGTCGTGCGGGTCCGCGAGGTGCATCGGGTTGAGGTAGTCCGCCTGCACGGTGGCCGTGTCGCCGGGCGCGCCGCCGTCGCGCAGCTCGATGCCGATCCGCCGGTTGACGATCAGGTGCTGGCGTACGGGGAAGCGCAGCATCATCTCGGCGAGCCAGTCCGCGACGTCGGTGGCGCGGCCCGCGATGCCGCCGGCCGAGCGGTAGTCGACGTGCCCCTCGGGGACGAACAGGGCCCGGTAGGCGGCCCAGTCGCCGTCGTCCAAGGCGATCGCGTAGCCGGTGACCAGGTCGTCGATGGCGAGGCGGTCCATGACAGTGGTGTGTTCCACGCGCTGGGTCATCGCCTCAGTGTTCGGCATGGGCGGGTCCCCGCCAAGGGCCGGTGCGCGTCGGTGATACGGCCGTCCGGCCCCGTCGCGCGTACGGGCGCGGGCCCCCGCCGAGGGGCGGGGGCCCGGGACAGGGCGTGGACGGCCGGTCAGTGCGCCGGGGCCTGCCCGGCCGCCTCGCGCACCGCCCGTTCCGCGGAGGTCTGCGCCTGCTCGAACTGCGTGCGGTACAGCTCCTCGTACCGGCCGCCCGCCGCGAGCAGCGTGTCGTGGGTGCCGCGCTCGACGATCCGCCCGTCCTCGACCACCAGGATCAGGTCGGCGGCCCGTACGGTCGACAGGCGGTGGGCGATGACCACGGACGTACGGCCCTCCAGGGCCTCGGACAGCGCCTCCTGCACCGCCGCTTCGGAGGTGTTGTCCAGGTGGGCGGTGGCCTCGTCCAGGATCACCACGCGCGGCCTGGCCAGCAGCAGGCGGGCGATGGTCAGCCGCTGCCGTTCACCGCCGGAGAGCCGGTAGCCGCGCTCGCCGACCACCGTGTCCAGGCCGTCGGGCAGTGAGGCGATCAGGCCGTCCAGGCGGGAGCGGCGCAGCGCGTCCCACAGTTCGTCCTCGGCCGCCGAGGGCCTGGCCAGTCGCAGGTTCTCGCGGATCGTCTCGTGGAAGAGGTGCCCGTCCTGGGTCACCATGCCGAGGGTGTCGCGGATCGAGTCGGCGGTCAGGTCGCGCACGTCCACGCCGCCGAGCCGTACGGCGCCGGCGTCCGTGTCGTACAGCCGCGGCAGCAGCTGCGCGATCGTCGACTTGCCGGCGCCCGAGGAGCCGACCAGCGCGACCATCTGGCCCGGCTCGGCCCGGAAGGAGACGTCGTGCAGCACCTCGGCGCCGCCCCGGGTGTCCAGGGACGCCACCTCTTCGAGGGACGCGAGGGAGACCTTGTCGGCGGACGGGTAGCCGAAGCGCACCGCGTCGAACTCCACCGACACCGGCCCGTCCGGCACCGCGCGGGCGTCCGGCCGCTGCTCGATCAGCGGCTTGAGGTCGAGCACCTCGAAGACCCGCTCGAAGCTCACCAGCGCGCTCATCACCTCGGTGTGCGCGCCGGACAGCGCCGTCAGCGGCGCGTACAGGCGGGTCAGCAGCAGGGCCAGCGAGACGATCGCGCCCGCTTCGAGGTGGCCGCGCAGCGCCAGGAAGCCGCCGAGTCCGTAGACGACGGCCAGGGCGAGGGCGGACACCAGGGTGAGCGCGGTGACGAAGTACGTCTGGACCATGGCGGTACGGACCCCGATGTCCCGTACCCGCCGGGCCCGCGCGGCGAATTCCGCGGACTCGCGGGCCGGGCGGCCGAACAGCTTGACGAGGGTGGCGCCCGGCGCGGAGAACCGCTCGGTCATCTGGGTGCCCATCGCGGCGTTGTGGTCGGCGGCCTCCCGCCGCAGCCCGGCCAGGCGGCGGCCGACCCGGCGGGCGGGCAGCACGAACACCGGCAGCAGAACCAGCGCGATCAGCGTGATCTGCCACGACAGGCTCAGCATCACCCCGAGCGTCAGCAGCAGCGTCACGACGTTGGCGACCACGCTGGACAGCGTGTCGCTGAACGCCCGCTGCGCGCCGATCACATCGTTGTTCAGGCGGCTGACCAGCGCGCCCGTCCGCGTACGGGTGAAGAAGGCGATCGGCATCCGCTGCACGTGGTCGTAGACGGTGGTCCGCAGGTCCAGGATCAGTCCCTCGCCCAGGCTCGCCGACAGCCAGCGGGTCAGCAGGCCGAGTCCCGCCTCCGCGAG
This sequence comes from Streptomyces sp. NPDC059788, assembly GCF_042732265.1. Taxonomy (NCBI): domain Bacteria; kingdom Bacillati; phylum Actinomycetota; class Actinomycetes; order Kitasatosporales; family Streptomycetaceae; genus Streptomyces; species Streptomyces sp. NPDC059788. The sequence goes on from NZ_JBHWHY010000027.1 coordinate 19,744, forward strand.
CGCGATGGCGGCGATCAGCCCGGAGAGAGCCGCGACGGTCGAGGCCGCGCCGCCGCCGACGATGGCGTCGACCACCCGGCCCGCGAGCAGCGGGGTGACGACCGCCAGCGCGGCGGTCACCGTGCTCAGCACCAGGAACCACGCGATCCGGCGGCGGTGCGGCCGGGCGAAGGCGACGATGCGCCGCAGGGTCGAGCGGGAGAACGGGCGCCGGTCCCGCTGCGCGTTCATGGTGCTGTGCAGCGAATGCCAGGCGGTGACTTCCATGTCCATCGCGGTCCTCCAGGGCGGCGTGGTCGGCACGGGATCGATCGCGGGCCGTGGCGACCGGCGATATGCCAGAAGCTATGACCTCAACCAATGTTGAGGTCAACTGATTCCTTGATCGGCGCGCCGGACGCCGGTGGGGGAGGGGGTGCGACGGGGGCGCGCACCGGGCCCGCGCGCCTCTCAGGCCTCGGCGGCACGCCGCCAGGCCGCCGTGCGCAGCAGCCGCAGCCCGTTGAGCCCGACGAGGACGGTCGAGCCCTCGTGCCCGAGTACGCCCAGCGGCAGCGGCAGCTGCCCGGCCAGGTCCCAGGTGACCAGCGCGCCGATGCACACGGAAGCGACGACCAGGTTCTGCACCACCAGCCGGCGCGCCCGGCGCGAGAGCGCGACGACCGTCGGCACCGCCCCGGCCTCGTCGCGCACCACCACCGCGTCGGCGGTCTCCAGCGCCAGGTCGGACCCCACCCGGCCCATGGCGACACCGCTGTGCGCGGCCGCCAGCGCGGGGGCGTCGTTCACCCCGTCGCCGACCATGAGCACCTTCGCCCCGGCGTCCTGCCAGTCCCGGACGGCGGCCACCTTGTCCTGCGGCAGCAGCCCGGCCCGTACGTCCGTGATGCCGCACTCCTCGGCCGTACGGCGGGCGGCGCGGGGGTTGTCGCCGGTCAGCAGGGTGACGGGGGATTCGGGGTGGGTTCGGGCTGCGGGTGCGGCGCCGGTCCTGGCCCCAGTCCCGGTCCCGGTCCTGGTTCCGGCCCCGGTCCCGGCCCCGGTCAGGCGGTGGAGGCGGGCCACGGCTTCGGGGGCGCCGGGGCGCAGGCGGTCGGTGACGGCCAGGACGGCGAGGGGCGTACCGTCCGCCACCACGGCCACCGCGGTGAGCCCGGCGGCCTCCGTCTCCGACGCGATGGCGCGCGCTTCGCGCAGCCGTTCCGCTGCGGTTCCTTCCGCTGCGGTTCCTTCGTCTGCGTGCCCTTCGTCTGCGATCCCTTCACCGCTCCCGGACGCCTCCGCGCCCAGAAGCGCGGCCGGGCTGCCGACCTGCACCGCGCGCCCCTCGACCACGGCGCGCACGCCCCGTCCCGGCATGGACGAGAACTCGCGTGCGCCGGGCACCGGCAGGCCACGCTCCCGCGCGGCGGCGACCACGGCGCGGGCGAGCGGATGCTCGCTGGTCCGCTCCGCCGCGGCGGCGAGCGCGAGCGCCCGCGCCCCGTCCGTGCCGCCCAGCGGACGTACCCCGGCCACCTGGGGCGCGCCCTCGGTGAGCGTGCCGGTCTTGTCCATCGCGACGCGCGTCACGGCCCCCAGCCGCTCCATCGCCACGGCCGACTTGACCAGGACGCCGTGCCGCCCGGCGGTGGCGATCGCGGACAGCAGGGGCGGCATGGTGGCCAGCACGACCGCGCACGGCGACGCCACGATCATGAACGTCATCGCCCGCAGCAGGGTCGCGGTGAAGTCCGCGCCGAAGAGCAGCGGCAGCGCGAACAGCGCGAGGGTCACGGCCACCACCGCGGCGGAGTACCGCTGCTCCACCTTCTCGATGAACACCTGGGTGGGCGCCTTGGTCCGGCCCGCCTCCTCGACCATGGCCACGATGCGGGCGATGGCCGACTCGGAGGCGTCCTTGTCGACCCGTACCCGCAGCGCGCCGGTGCCGTTCAGCGTCCCCGCGAACACCTCGTCGTCCGGCGCCCTGTCCACCGGCAGCGGTTCGCCGGTGATGGTGGCCTGGTCCACCTCGCTCGCGCCGTCCAGCACCGTGCCGTCGGCGGGCAGCCGCTCCCCGGGGCGTACGAGCACGGTGTCGCCGACCCGCAGCGCGACCGCCTCGACGGTCTCCTCCCGGCCGTCGTCCGCCAGCCGTACGGCGGTGGAGGGCGCGAGGTCGAGCAGGCCGCGCACCGAGTCCTCGGTGCGCCGGGTGGCCAGGGCCTCCAGGGCACCGGAGACCGCGAAGATCACGATCAGCAGGCCGCCGTCGAGGAACTGCCCGATGACCGCGGCGCCGACCGCCGCGACGACCATCAGCAGGTCGACGTCCAGGGTCCGTTCGCGCAGCGCCCGCAGGCCCGCAAGGCCGGGCTCCCAGCCGCCGGCCGCGTAACACACCGCGTACAGCGGCCCCCACGCCCAGGCCGGGGCGCCCGCCAGATCGAGGAGGAAGGCCGGCAGGAAGGCGAGCGCGGAGAGGGCGGCCCAGCGCACCTCGGGCAGCGCGAGGAGGCGGGTGCGGCGCGGGCGGGGCAGGTGGGGCGGGGGAGTCGCCGCCGTCGGTTCAGGGGCGGGTGCGGCGGCCGGGGCCGGCGTGGGCGCGTCGGCGGATGCGGTCGGTGGCAGCTGCGTACGGCCGTGACTGGACGTGGATGTCATCGATACCTCTGTGCGGGGAGGGAGCGGAACCCGCACACCATAACCGAATACATGAAGACGTCTTCAAGTGTTACCGAAGATACGATGAGGCGTATGGGACATGGAGTCGACGGCAGGACCACACCGGCAGCGCATCTGGACGCGGACGCCGCCGCGACCATCGCCGCCACCCTCCAGGCGCTGGCCACCCCGTCGAGACTGATGATCCTCACCCGGCTCCGCCAGGGACCCTGCCCGGTGGGCGAGCTGGCCGAGGCGGTCGGCATGGAGCAGTCGGCGGTCTCCCACCAGCTGCGGCTGCTCCGCGCGCTGGGTCTGGTCACCGGCTGCCGCCAGGGGCGCCGGATCGTCTACAGCCTGTACGACACGCATGTGGCCCAGCTCCTCGACGAGGCCGTCTACCACATCGAGCACCTGCGCCTCGGCGCGCGCGACCTGCCGCCCGGCACGGCGGAGGCCGAGGAATCCGAGGAGGCCGCAGAAGCGGGCGAGTCCGGCGGGACCGGAGCCGGGGCGGAGCCCCTGAGCCGCTGACTCCCCGAGTCGCTGCACCCTCTCCGCAGGCCCCAGGCCCCAGGCCCCAGGCCCCAGGCCCCAGGCCCCAGGCCCCAGGCCCCAGGCCCCAGGCCCCAGGCCCCAGGCCCGGAGTGCCCCGCGTGCGCGCCCGCGCTCACCCGGTTCCGCGCGCCGCCAGCCGCTCCCGTACGTCCTCCGGCGAGAGATAGACATCGGTCCGCTCGAAGTCGCGCAGCGTCGCGGGCTTCTCGGCCTGGAAGCCGGTCCGCACGAAGTCGTCCCCGGCGGTCGCGTTGATCAGCCAGTTCGCCACGGTACGGAACCTGGCGACGCCGGTGCGCAGCGCCATCAGGTGGTAGCCGCGCGCCGCGACCTGGGCGGGCAGCCCGGTCAGCTCGTACCCCAGCGGCTTGGACACCGCGTCGATCCCGCCGAGGTCCACGACCAGCCCGAGGTCCTTGTGCCGGTACGGCGAGCGCGGCACGCCGCGCAGATCGGCGATGATGTTGCGCGCGGCGTGCTTGCCCTGCCGCTGGGCGTGCTGCGCGGTGGGCGGGCAGACCGCGCCGGCGCCCTTCGTCAGGTCCGGGACGGCCGCGGCGTCACCGCAGGCCAGTACGTCCGCCATGCCCGGCACGGACAGATCGGCGTCGACGGCGAGCCGGCCCCGCACCGTCTCCGCCCCGAGGGTGCCGATGAGCGGACTGGCCGCCACGCCCGCGGTCCAGATCAGCGTCCGGCACGGCAGCACCCGCCCGTCCGTGAACTGCACGCGGTCCTCGGTCACCTCGGCGACCGAGACGCCGAGCGACACCTCCGTACCGCGCTGCCGCATCAGCTCCAGCGCCTTGCGCCCGAGCCGGTCGCCCAGTTCGGGCATCAGCTTCGGCGCGATGTCGATGAGGTGCCACTTGATCTGGGTGGGGTCCAGGCGCGGATAGCGCCGCGCGGCCGCGTTGGTGAGCCGCTGCAGATAGGCGACGGTCTCCGTGCCCGCGTACCCGCCGCCGACGACGACGAACTGGAGCCGCGCCGCCCGCTCCTCCGGGTCCGTCGAGGCCGCCGCGATGTCGAGCTGGGCGATGACGTGGTCCCGGATGTACGCCGCTTCGGCCAGCGTCTTCATGCCCCGCGCGTGATCGGTCAGCCCGGGGATGTCGAACGTGCGGGTGATGCTGCCGGGGGTCAGGACCAGCCGGTCGTAGCGGATGTCGGTGGTCTCGCCCGTGATCAGCCGTACGACACAGACCTTCGCCGCGGTGTCGATGCCGATCACCCCGCCGGGCACCAGGCGCGTCCGGCGCAGGATGCGCCGCAGGGAGGGCGCGATCGACTGCGGGGTCACCACTCCGGCGGCGACGTGCGGCAGCAGCGGCAGGTACAGCTCGTAGTTGTTGGGCGTGACGAGCACGATCTCGGCCGTCTCGGCGGACAGGCCGTGCTCCAGGCCCCGCGCGCACTCCACCCCGGCGAAGCCGCCGCCCACGATCAGGACTCTGGGTCGTTCCATGACGCGTCCTCGCCTCTGTCGGCAGCTGTGTCGGCTTCCGGCCACGCTGGCACGCGGCGGCGGGGCCCGCCACCGCGCCCACCGGGTACCTCCTGCGACCGGGTGAGAAACAGGCGCCCCGGCCGCCGTGCCGAGCCGCGGTCCGCCCCGCCCGTTGTGCCGAACCCCGTCTGCCCAGCCGGGCCCCGTGCGCTCCGCCCCGGCTCAGCGCCCGTCGCGGTGGGTGGGCCGGGGGCGGCCGGTGCGGGCGAAGTGCGGCAGGGAGATGCCGCCGCGGTGCGGCGCCTCGCCGCTGCCGGGCCGTACGAACAGGGTGACGGTGACGCCCTCGGTGAAGCCGTTGCGACGCATCAGCGCCGCCGACGCGGTGTTGTTCACCTCGACGTCGGTCACCACGGACGCGGCGCCGGCCTCCGTCAGCGCCGCGCAGCACTCCCGTACCAGCTGCCCGGCCACGCCGCGCCCCTGGAAGTCCGGATCGACCGCGATCCACTCCAGGTACCCCCAGTCCTCGCGCTGCTCGAAGGTCATCGAGCCGAGCACGAACCCCGCGAGCCGCTCGCCGGCCAGGGCGACCCGGCAGGCGGGGACGGAAGCGTCGAGGTGGGTCGCGACGGCGGTCAGCGACCAGCCGGTGTACGGCATGGCATCGGTGTCGTAGACCCGGGACCCCAGTTCCAGTACGGCCGGGAGGTGTTCGGGGCGCAGGGGGTGCAGGGTGATCTCGGTGTCGGGCGCGGCCGGTGTCGGCATGGCCGGCGCTCCTTTCGGGGTGGGCGGTGGACGGGCCGGAGTCAGGCGGCGGATGGGGACACGGGCCTGGCTCGGGCGGTGCACCGATGGGGCGGACAGGTGTGAATCCACCCTAAGTGGGGCGATCTCGGACCGCGGTTCCGCCCCTGTAGTTTGCGGGGGTGAGCACCGCCGTCGCCGAGATCCTCTCCCTCCTGCTGCTGGTCTGCGTCCTGGTCTTCGCCGTACGGAGGCCGGGTGGCGCCCCCGAGGCGGTGGTTGCCGTACCGGCGGCGGGGCTGCTCGTGCTGGTCGGCGCGGTGTCGCCGGCCGCCGCGTGGGAGCAGGTGCACAAGCTGCTGCCGGTCGTCGGCTTCCTGGCCGCCGTGCTGGTCCTGGCGTACCTCTGCGCGCGGGAGGGGCTGTTCGAGGCGGCGGGCGCGCTGCTGGCGCGACGCTGCGCGGGGCGGCCGCGGCGCCTGCTGGCCGGGGTCTTCGTGCTGGCCGCCGCGGTCACGGCGGTGCTCAGCCTGGACGCGACGGTGGTACTGCTGACGCCGGTGATCATGGCCACCGCCGCGCACGCCGGCGCGCGCGCCCGCCCCCACCTGTACGCCTGTGCCCACCTGGCGAACTCCGCCTCGCTGCTGCTGCCCGTCTCCAACCTCACCAACCTGCTGGCCCTCGGCGCGGCCGGGCTGTCCTTCACGCGGTTCGCGGCCCTGATGGCGCTGCCGTGGGTGGTGGCGGTGGTTTTCGAATACCTGGTGTTCCGGCGGTTCTTCCGGCGGGACCTGGAGGAGGACGCGGGGCGCGGCGACGCGGTGGACGAGCCGCGGTCCGCGCCGCCGCTTCCCGTCTTCGCGCTCGTGGTCCTCTCGCTGACGCTCGCCGGGTTCGTCGTGACCTCTTTCGCCGGGCTGAACCCGGTCTGGGCGGCGCTGGCCGGGGTGCTCGTCCTGGGCATCCGCGCGCTGGCACGCCGGGAGACCACCGTGACGGGGGTGGCCAAGGCGGCCAACCCGTTCTTCTGCCTCTTCGTGCTGGCGCTGGGCATCGTGGTGGAGGCGGTGGTCACCAACGGGCTCGGCCGGGTCGTCGACCGGCTGCTGCCCGGAGGCGCTTCGCTGCCCGCGCTCCTCGGTGTGGCCGTGTTCGCCGCGCTCCTCGCCAACGTCATCAACAACCTGCCCGCGGTGCTGGCGCTGCTGCCGGTGGCGGCGCACGGCGGCGCCGGCCCCGTCCTCGCGGTGCTGATCGGTGTGAACCTCGGCCCGAACCTGACGTACGTCGGCTCGCTGGCCACGCTCCTGTGGCGGCGCATCCTCCAGGACCGCGGCGACGCGCCGGCCCTGGGCGCCTTCACCCGGCTCGGCCTGCTGACCGTACCGGCGGGGCTGGTCCTGTCGACGCTGGCGCTGTGGGGGGCCTTGCAGGTCATCGGGGCGTGACCGTGCCTCCTTGGCGGCCGATTGGTTGAATTCAGCCCTGTTCGCCCGAATCGATGAACTTATAACCGATTGGTGGGGAGCGTACGCAGACGCCGCGTCAGGAAAGCGTGGGGAAAAGGTAAGCGGTGTCCTGAAACAGCTCGGTCTTTCGACTGACGGGCGGGCCCGCGGGAAGGCGGCCGGCGTGCCTCGCCGCATCGGCCGCCACTTCCGCACCGCCCGCCTCGGCAGGCTTCGGTCCGCCGGACGGACACGGGCTTGAGTGACCGCTGTCACACTTGTCGCCCTCGCGGGGCGTATGTCCACCGGCCGGGTTCATGGCGTGAGTTTGAGACAACTTCTTTACGTATGTGCCGTCCGGACTGATGCCGGGGCCAGCGGGTAAGCCGTAGACACGTAAGGGCACAGCCGACGACCCGGACCCCGCCGGAGGCTGGCACCGCGCGGACGCCGAACGCCGACGGTGGTCATCCCCGCCCGGACCGCACTGGGCGAGTCCCCAAACTTCCGTACGTCCCCACCGTCAGCGTGCGGCGGCATCCCGCGCACGGGCACGGAGGTGGGGACAGGAATGGTGGACCAGGGGCGGACTTTCACGAGCCGGGAACACGTGGTGGGCGCGACCACGGTGGTGGAACTGAGCGGAGAAGTGGACATTCTGGCGGCGACCACGCTGCTCACGCGTTTCGACGAGATCACCGGCGCGCGCTGTCCCGATCTCGTCCTGGACGTGCGGGACGTGACCTTCATCGACTGCTGCGGCATGTCGCTCCTGTGCCGCGCCCGGCGGCGGATCGAGGTCAAGGCGGGCCGCCTGCGCCTGGCCGGCGTCGCCGAGAGCCGGAGCGTACTGCGCCTGCTGCGGCTGACCGGCCTGCTGTCCGCCTTCGACCTCTGCCTCGACCCGAGTGCCGACGCGGCCTTCGGGCCCGCGGGCGAGGGCTGTGCCGAGCCCCGGCCGGGCGAGGACTGTCCCTGCGCCCGGCCCGAAGGCGGGGGGCGCCCGGCCGCACCGGGCGCCCCCACGGACAGCGCCGTCGCCTGACGATGCGTCAGGCAGGCAGGGCCGCCTCGATCGCCTCCGTCAGCTCCGCTGCCTCCGGCTCGGTCCGCGGCCGAAAGCGCCCCACGACCTCCCCTTGCGCGTCGATGACGAACTTCTCGAAGTTCCACTGCACGTCACCGGCCTCACCCGCACCGTCGGCGGTGCGGGTGAGCTCCGCGTACAGGGGGTGCCGCTCCGGGCCGTTGACGTCCGTCTTCTCGAACAGCGGGAAGCTGACCCCGTAGGTGGCCGAGCAGAACGTGGCGATCTCTTCCGCGCTGCCGGGCTCCTGGCCCGCGAACTGGTTGCTGGGGAAGCCGAGGACGGTGAACCCGCGGTCGGCGTACTGCTTCTGGAGCCGCTCCAGGCCCGAGTACTGCGGCGTCAGGCCGCACTTGGACGCCACGTTGACCACCAGCAGGGCCCGGCCCCGGTAGTCGGCCAGCGATGCGGGCTCGCCGGTCAGGGTGCGCAGAGGGATGTCGTACAGGCTCACGTTCGGGCTCCTCGCTACGGGACCGCTGTTGCGGACGGACTTCCTCGGGAACAACAGTGCCCTGCCGTGTGTTCTTCCCGGCCGTCCCTCCTCCGGTGGCCGGGCGGGCCACGGGCGGAGCACTCCGGTACGCCATTCCCTGAGCAGCTGGTCGAAGATCGGGGTGCTCCCGTCACCGTTCATGCCCGGACCCAACACGAACCCGGCGCCCCGGGTTGCGGCCCGCCGTCGGCCCGGCCCGAGAAGCCCCCGAGGTGATGACGGACTGAAGATACGTTCCCGCGCGTCCTCGGCGCGCCCCCGTATTCCGGCCGACGGCCCGCCGGTAACGCGGTGGACGACTCCGGCTCGGACTTCGGCTCCGGCCGGTCCGATGTGCCGCTGAGGGTGCGGAAAACAACTCGGCTGTGTAATTCCTGTGTGTGGGCTATCTCTTTCCTGTGATGGGCCGATATCGGCCATGATGGGTGGCGTCTTTTACGGGGGGGCGCGGCCTGCGGAGGCCGTGCCGCTGCACGTCGGAGCGGGTGGCGACGGTGCCCCAGTGGGGGGAGGAAGCGTTCCTGCGGCGCGGTCATTCCTGGTGGCGCCGGTCGCGGGTTTCCCTCCGGCGGGATTGACCGGAAACGTGCTGGACGCAGCAGCATTCGCGATTCCGTTTTCCCGGGCTCATGCTCCTCTCATGTTTGGGTGTCACCGTTGGGCTTGCGAGTTCGCGGCGGCACCGGCATCCACTTACGTACGCATATTCCCGGTGGCGGGACGTCCCGCTATTCCGATGCCGCCGCCGGTAATGCGCTGAACCCCCGAAAATCCGGCCTCGGCGCGAGGCCGCCGGCCCCGAAGGCGCCGTCCGCGGCGGCGCCCGGCACGGCCGTGCCCGCGCCGGGAACCCACCGTCGCCCTGCGGTGCCCCCGACCCTCCTCCGTTTCCGGGAGAGACCACCATGTCCGCCACCACCTTCGTGGACCGGCCCCTCAGCACCGAACGGCCGCGCGTCCGCTGGCAGTTCTGGCACACGCCCGCGGGCCGGCCACGCTGGTCCAGGCCCGCGCTCCTGGGCATCGCCGCGCTCGCCGCGGTGCTGTACGCGTGGAACATCACCAGCAGCGACTACGCCGGCTACTACGCCGCCGCCGTACGCAGCATGTCGGAGAGCTGGAAGGCGTTCCTGTTCACGTCCTTCGACCCGGCGTCCACCGTCACCCTGGACAAGATCGGCGGATTCCTGTGGCCGCAGGCGCTGTCCGCGCGGCTCTTCGGCTTCAGCAACTGGGCGCTGACGCTTCCGCAGTGCGTCGAGGGCGTCGTCTGCGTCCTGGTGATCCACCGTACGGTACGGCGCTGGCGCGGCCCGGCGGCCGGACTGCTCGCGGCCGGAGTGCTGACACTCACGCCGGTGGCGGCGTCGATGTTCGGGCACGCGCTGCTGGAGGCGCCGCTGACCATGTGCCTGGTCCTGGCCGCCGACCGGTGCGCGCAGGCCATGACCAGCGGCCGGTTGCGGCCCCTGGTCATGGCGGCCGTGTGGGTGGGGCTGGCCTTCCAGGCGGCGATGATGCAGGCGTGGATCATCGTGCCGGCGCTGGCCGTCGCGTACGCCGTGGTGTCCCCGGCCGCGCTGCGCAAGCGGCTCGGCCACCTGCTGACCGCGGGCGCGGTGCTGCTCGCCGTCTCGTTCTCCTGGGTCCTGCTGATGACCGTCGTGCCGCAGAACTCGCGGCCGTACGTGGACGGGTCGCGCGACAACAGCGCCCTGTCGATGGTGTTCGGCTACAACGGCTTCGACCGGCTGAAGTCCGGCTGGAACATCGATGCCGCCAACAGCACGACGCCCGGCGCGGCCAAGGCCGCATCGGGAGCGGGCGGCGGGGCCGGGCACGACGCCAAGAACGGTGCCGGCACCGGCGCCAAGGGCGGTGCGGCGACGGCCGAGCGCCCGCCGGGGGCCGGGTCCGGGCGGCACGCGCCGGGCACGGCCGGTTCCGACGCGGGGGCCGCACCCGGCACCGGCCTGGCGCACGGCGCACGGCAGGCGGGCGGCGCACGGCAGGCGGCCGGCGGCGGATCGCAGGTGGCGGTGGGCGCTCCCATCAGCGGCTGGCTCAAGCTGCTCCGGGCACCCCTGGCGCAGCAGATCGGCTGGCTGTTCCCGCTCGCGCTGTCCGCCCTCGTCCTCGGCTTCGTCACCCGCCGCAGGCAGACTCGTACGGACCCGGTACGCGGCGGCTACCTCCTGTGGGGCGGCTGGCTGCTGACGGCGGCGGGCGTCATGAGCGCCATCAACGTCCCCCACGCGACCTACATGGCGGCCCTGGCACCCGGCCTCGCCGCGCTCTCCGCCGCCGGAGTCGTCACGCTGTGGCGCGCCAACAGCGCCAACAGCGCCCACAGCGGCCACAGCGCCCACAGCGCCCACAACAAGGAGACGGAGCGTCAGGCGGGCAAGGGCATCGGAAGGCTCCGGGCGTGGGCGCTGCCCGCCGTCGTCGTGGTGCAGGCGGTCTGGGCCGTCCACCTCGTCTCCGGGCACTCCGACTGGGTGCCGTGGCTGATCCCCGTGATCGTCGTGACCGCGCTCGCCGCCTTCGGCCTGCTCGCCCACGCCGCTCTCCGCTCCCGCACCCGCCCCCTCTCCCGACGCCACACCCTCGCCCGGCGCATCGGAACCGCCGGCCTGGTCGCCGCCTGCGTCACGATGCTGGCGGCCCCCGCCACCTGGTCGCTGTCCGTGCTGGACCCGCGCTACACCGGCTCGGCGCACTCCGCCTCCGCGGGCCCGCAGGACGCCACGCTCGGCACGCCCACCCGGCTGACGGACACCCAGCGCAAGATCCTCGACTATGCCGAGCGCCGCCGGGGAGGCGCCGACTACGCGTTCTCCGCCGGGCTGCTCACCGCGGAGCCGTACATCCGGCTCGGCGGCGCCGCCGTCCTGCCGCTCGGCGGGTTCGCGGCGGGGACCGAACCGGTCGGCCTCGACGCGTACCGACGGCTGGTGGCGGCCGGCAAGCTGAGCTTCGCGCTCGTCGGCCAGGGAGACGGCACGGGCACGTCGGAGACGGCGCGGATCAGCCGGTGGGTGCGCTCGGCGTGCGAGAAGGTCGATCCGGCGGCGTACGGAGGCGGGACGCGGTCCGGGAGCGGGCCGCGGGCCGGTGCCGCGGCGGGCCAGAGCCTCTACCACTGCTCCGCCGCGGACGCGCGCGGCTGACGGCGGACGCCGGGCCCCGCTCCTCCCACACCCCTGATTCTTGTATGACCCACTTGGCCCGTCGTGCCCCTCTTGACCCGTACGCGAGCGGGCCAGCACAGTACGGGGGACCGTCTGGTCCGACCCGTCTCCCGGCCGTACGGCCGGGAGAGTTGGAGGGTGCCGTGCACAGCAGCCCGAGTGTCGTGCCGTCCGGCCCGGACACCGGCGCACCGGAGGCAGGGAAGCGGCAGGACGGCGTACCGCCGGTCGACGAGGCGGCCGCCGTGGCCCTCACGCAGGACCTCGTCCGGCTGCGGACCGTCAACGCCGCGGGCGCCACCGCCGTAGAACAGCCCGCCGCCGACCTCGTCTCCCGGCTCTTCACCGCGTTCGGCTGGCCGCACGAGGTGACCGAGGTCGCCCCCGGGCGCCCCAACGTCGTCGCGGTCGTCGAGGGGGGCGGCGGGCCCGGCCGGACCCTGATGTTCGAGGGGCACTCGGACGTCGTGACCGAGGGCGACGCCGCCGCGTGGACCGTCGACCCGTACGGCGCGCAGATCCGCGACGGGAAGCTGTGGGGCCGGGGCGCCGCCGACATGAAGTCCGGTGTGGCGGCCATGATCTACGGGGTGCGGGCGCTCCAGCAGGCCGGGCCCTTCCCCGGCCGGGTCGTCGTCGGCGTGCTGTGCGACGAGGAGGGCCTGATGCTCGGCGCCAAGGCGTTCGCCGCCTCGCCGACGGCCGCCGGGGTGGACGGCGTCGTGGTCTGCGAGCCGGAGGGGTACGAGGTGTGCACCTCGGCCCGCGGCGGCATCCGCCTGCGGCTCGGTCTCCAGGGGGTGATGGCGCACGGCGCGATGCCGCAGGAGGGCCGCAATCCGCTCATCGCGGGGGCGCGGATCGTCGCCGCGCTCGCGGCGGCCGAGGAGTGGGCGGTCCGGCGGTACGGGACCCACCCGCACGCCGGGACGGTGACCGTCACCCCCACGGTGCTGCGGGCCGGCGACCCCGACCAGCTCAACGTCATCCCCGGGCACGGCCTGCTCGGCATCGACGTGCGGACCGTCCCCGGCACCGACCACGCCGAGATCGTCGAGCACCTGCGGCGGACGGCCGAGGCCGCGGCGGCGACCGCGGGCGTCACCGTCGAACTGACCGTCGTCGACGACCGGCCGGCCGTCGAACTGGCCGACGGGCACCCGCTCGTCGCCGCGCTGGTGGCCGGTCACCGGCGGGTGCACGGCGGGGCGCCGTCGTTCGGCGCGGTCCCCGGCACGACCGACGGCACGGTCCTCACCCGCGACGCGGGCCTGCCGACCGTCGTCTACGGGCCGGGCGGCAAGTGGATCGCCCACCAGAAGGACGAGTACGTGGCGGTGCGGGAGATCGCCGAGTACGCCCGGGTGTACGCGGTGGCGGCCCGGCACTTCCTCGACGGCGGCGACACCGGTCCCGGACCAGGGCGCGCCGAAGGCGGCGACGCCGCATGACCCTCCCGGACAGCACCGGCACACGCCGCGTACTCCCCGCCGGTCCGCCGCCCGGCTTACCCGTGGGCGACGGCTGGGTGGCCACCCCGCGCACCGGCCCGGTGGTCTTCCCGTACGACGGCGAGGAGTTCGCCAGAGCACCGGTGGGCGACGCGGCCCTCGCCCACCGCACCGTCGCGCACGCCGTGTCCGTCCGCCGCCGCGTCGCGAAGCTGACCTCGCGCGCACGGCGCCGGGTGCTGGGCGGCGTGGCGGCGGACCTGGAGGCGATCGCCGGCCCGATGGAGGACCTGCTCGTACGGGAGACCGGCAAGCCGCGGACCGACTGCCGTACCGAGGTCACACGGGCCGTGGCCACCTGGCAGGCCGCCGCCGACGAGGTGGCGCACATCCACGGGGAGACGGTGCCCCTGGACCTGCTGCCGTCCGGGGACGGCATGGTCGGCTTCTGGACCCGGCGCCCGGTCGGCGTCGTGGTCGGCATCGCCGGCTTCAACTACCCGATGATGCTGGCCTCCCACAAGATCGCCCCGGCGCTCGCGGCCGGCTGCCCGGTGATCGTCAAACCGGCGCCGGCCACGCCGCTGGCCACCCTGTGGCTGGTCCACCTCGTACGGGAACGCCTCACCGCGGCCGGCGCGCCCGCCGGCGCCGTACAACTGGTCACCGGGGACGCCGAGGTCGGCCGCACCCTGACCACGCACCCCGAGGTCGCCGCGGTCTCCTTCACCGGCTCCGCCGCCGTCGGCCACCGCATCGCCCGGGACGCCGCGCCCCGCAAGGTGGTGCTCGAACTCGGCTCCAACGCGGCGCTCGTGGTCGCCGCCGACGCCGACCTCGACGCCGCCGCCGACGCGGTGGCCCGCGGCGGCTACTACGCCTCCGGCCAGGCGTGCATCGCCGTACAGCGCGTGATCGCCGTCGCGGAGGTCGCCGTCGAGCTGGAACGCCGGATCGCCGGGCGGCTGCCCGAGATCGTCGTGGGCGATCCGCGCGAGGAGGACACCCGGGTCGCCGCCCTCATCGACGAGGCCGCCACCGAACGGGTGCTGTCCTGGATCGACCGGGCCCGCGCGGCCGGGGCCCGGGTGGTGGCGGGCGGCGGGCGGACCGGCCGGTGCCTGACGCCGACCCTGCTGGCCGACGTGCCGGACGGCCAGCCCGCGTGGGACGAGGAGATCTTCGGGCCGGTCGTCGCGCTGCGTACGGTCCCGGACCTGGACGCCGCGTACGACATGGTCAACGCCGGGCGGTACGGGCTGCACGCGGCGGTCTTCACGCGCGGCCTGGACGCCGCGTTCCGCGCGCTGGACGCGCTCGACGTCGGCGGCGTGGTGATCAACGAGGTCCCGGGCTACCGCAGCGACGTGGCTCCGTACGGCGGTGTCAAGGACTCCGGACTCGGCCGCGAGGGGCCGCGCTTCGCGATCGAGGAGCTGACGGTGACGCGGATGGCGGTGATCCGCCCATGAGCGGCGCGGGGAACGACGGCGCCGACGGACAACACGACACAGAGCGCACTACGGACAGGGAGCAGGCCATGGACCACGCTGCCGGTGCGGCGGTCGAGTACGCGAAGCTGTTCCGCCTGGACGGCCGCCGGGTCGCGGTCGTCGGCGGGGCCGGTGGCATCGGCCGGGAGGCGGTGCGCGCCCTGGCCGCCCACGGCGCCGAGGTGATCGTCGCCGACCTGGACGCGGCCGGCGCCGCCTCGGCCGCGGAGGCCGCCGCGGCCGAGACACCGGCCCCCGGCAGCCGGACCGGCACCGCGACCGCCTTCCCCCTCGACGTGCTGGACGACGACGCGGTACGGGCCGCGGCGGAGCAGTGGGGCGCCCTGGACGGGCTGGTCGTCACCGTCGGCGTCAACGTGCGCAAGCGGATCACCGACTACACCGCCGCCGAGTTCGACCGGGTCGTGGGCCTCAACTTGCGGGCCGCCTTCACCCTCGTACAGGCCCTCGCCCCCGCCATGGCGGAGCGCGGCCGGGGCAGCGTGGTCGGCCTCGCCTCCATGCGCGCCTTCCAGGTCGAGCCGGGACAGAGCGTGTACGCGGCGTCCAAGGCCGGGCTGGTGCAGTTCCTGCGGACGGCCGCCGCGGAGTGGGGGCCGCGCGGCGTCCGGTTCAACGCGGTGGCGCCCGGCGTGGTCCGTACGCCGCTCACCGACCAGATCGCCGCCGACCCGCAGTGGTACGACGCCTATGCCCAGGCGTCCGCGCTGCGGCGCTGGGCGCGCGCCGACGAGATCGCGGGGGCCGTCGCCTACCTCGTCTCGGACGCGTCCACGTTCGTCACCGGGAGCGTGCTGTCGGTCGACGGCGGGTGGACGGCGGTCGACGGCCGGTTCGAGCCGTCGGTCTGAGACCGCCCGACCGGCCGCACCGGCGCACCGGAACCCGGAACCACCAGGGAGGCACATGCCATCGCGCACCACCGCCTACGACGTCCCCGGCCTCACCGCTCCCGTCGAGATCCGCGTCGACCGCTGGGGCGTGCCCCACCTGTACGCCGCCTCCCAGGACGACCTCTTCCTCGCCCAGGGCTTCAACGCCGCCCGGGACCGGCTCTTCCAGATCGACCTGTGGCGCCGCCGGGGACTCGGCCTGCTCTCCGAAGTGTTCGGCGAGAGCTGCCTCGAACACGACCGGGCGGCCCGGCTCTTCCTGTACCGCGGCGACATGGCGGACGAATGGTCCGCCTACGGCCCCGGTACGGAGCGCATCACCAGCGCTTTCGTACGCGGCATCAACGCCTATGTCGCGCTCTGCCGGGACGACCCCGACCATCTGCCACCCGAGTTCACGCTGCTAGGCCACCTGCCCGCCTACTGGGAGCCTGCCGACGTCGCCCGCATCCGCAGCCACGGCCTCTACTACAACCTGGAGCAGGAGGTCGCCCGCGCGCTGACGCTGCGCGACCACGGCCCCGCAGTCGAGGACCTGCGCCGGGTCCGGGAGCCCGCGCACGACCTGCGCGTACCGGACGGCCTCGACCTGTCCGTCATCCCCGACGACGTGCTGCGCGTCTACCGGCTGGCCACCACCCCGCCGTGGGAGAACAGCACGCCCTGCCGCGGCCCGGACGGCAGCAACAACTGGGTGATCGCCCCGTCCCGTACCGCCACCGGCCGGCCGCTGCTCGCCAACGACCCGCACCGCGCCGTCACCCTGCCCGCGCTGCGCTACCTCGCGCACCTGTCGGCCCCCGGCATCGACGCCATCGGCGCCGGGGAGCCCGCGCTGCCCGGCGTCTCCATCGGCCACAACGGCCGGATCGCCTTCGGGCTGACCGTCTTCCCCATCGACCAGGAGGACCTGTACGTCTACCGCACCCGCCCCGAGGAGCCCCGCGCGTACTGGTACGACGGCCGCTGGGAGCCCATGACCCGGGTGACCGAGACGGTCCCGGTGCGCGGCAAACGCCCGGCCACCGTCGAGCTGTGGTTCACCCGGCACGGCCCGGTGATCCACGACGACCCGGAGCGCGGCACGGCGTTCGCGGTACGGGCGGCCTGGCTCGGCCCCGGCATGGCCCCGTACCTGGGCAGCACCGGATACATGACGGCGGACGGCCCCGACGCCTTCGTCGCCGCGATGCGCCGGTGGGGCGCGCCCGGCGAGAACCAGGTGTACGCCGCCCCCGACGGGACCATCGGCTGGCAGCCCGCCGGCCACGTCCCCGACCGGCCGAACTGGGACGGCACGCTGCCGGTGCCCGGCGACGGCCGCTACGAGTGGGCGGGCCGCCACCCCGTGGACACACTGCCGTCCGTACGCGACCCGGCCCAGGGCTGGTTCGCCACCGCCAACCAGATGAACCTCCCGCCCGGCTACCCGAACGCCGACCGGACCGTCACCTACGACTGGTCCGCACCCGCCCGGCACGACCGGATCGCCGCGGAACTGGCCGCGCGCACCGACTGGACCGTCGCGGACTGCGTCCGGCTGCAGACCGACCACACCAGCCCGGCCGCCCGCCGCATCCAGCCGCTGCTGACCGGCCTCACCAGCGACGACCCCGCGGTGGCGTGGGCACTGGACCGGCTCAGAGGCTGGGACGCCCGGCTGGCGCCCGAGTCCGTACCCGCCGCAGTCTTCGAGGTCTGGTACCGGCGGCACCTGCGTCCGGCCGTACTGGAACAGGCACTGGCCCGCCTGCTGCCCCCGGACCGCAGGGCCGCCGCGCTGGCCCGCGTCCTGCCCACCGGCGAAGCCGCCACCAGCGACCCCCGGGTGGACCTCGGCCTGCTGCTCGCCCCGGGCGACCGGCTCGGCCCGGACCCCGGCCGCGTCCTGCGGACGGCCGTCCTCGCCACCCTGCCCGCCGCGCTCGCCGAACTGGGCGGGCTGCTCGGCCCGGACCGTGACCGCTGGACCTGGGGAGCGCTGCACCAGGCGGAACCACGGCACCCGCTCGCCGCCTGGCTGGGGGAGCGGGGCCCGCACTGGACCCGGGTCGGGCCCGCGCCGCGCGGCGGCAGCGGCGACACGGTCGACGCCACCGCGTACGGCGCGGACTTCCGGCAGACCGGCGGGGCGACCTTCCGGCTGGTGATCGACGTCGGCGACTGGGACGCGTCGGTGGCCATGAACGCGCCCGGCCAGTCCGGCGATCCGGACAGCCCGCACCACCACGACCTCTTCGCCGACTGGGCGGCGGACCGCGCCTTTCCGCTTCTCCACAGCCGCGCCGCGGTCGAGCGGCACACCAGCTCTGTGATCATGTTGAGGCCGCCGGACGGACCCCGGCCGGCCGCCCCCGCGGAAAGGCGTGATTCAGATCACGGGAATTGCGGTGTAACAAACCACCGGTAAGTGCGCGATGAATAAAGAGGTGCTCGCCGTGCACCGTGCCTATGTGTATCGAGAGGTTCCCTCGTGTCACTCACCTCGCCCGTCATGCGACCGCAGGAAACAGCCGAATCCCCGGCCCCCGAAGGCGTACCGTCCGACGGTACGGCGATCGAGGCGGCCGGCGGATTCACCCTGTCCCACGGTGACGAGGGGGACGCCCCGGCCCAGCAGGTCGCCGGCGCCGGAGCCTCCGCCGACCCGGTCAAGGACTACCTGAAGCTGATCGGCAAGGTCCCGCTGCTCAACGCCGAGCAGGAGGTGGAGCTGGCCAAGCGGGTCGAGGCCGGCCTGTTCGCCCAGGAGAAGCTGGACACCGGCGAGCCCACCGGGCCGCTCCGGCGCGAGCTGGAGATCCTGGTGGCGGACGGCCGACGCGCCAAGGAGCACCTGGTCGAGGCCAACCTCCGGCTCGTCGTCTCGCTCGCCAAGCGCTACACGGGCCGCGGGATGCTCTTCCTGGACCTCATCCAGGAGGGCAACCTCGGGCTGATCCGCGCGGTCGAGAAGTTCGACTACGTCAAGGGATTCAAATTCTCGACGTACGCGACCTGGTGGATTCGCCAGGCCATCACCCGTGCGATGGCCGACCAGGCCCGGACGATCCGCATTCCCGTCCACATGGTCGAGATCATCAACAAGGTGGCCCGGATTCAGCGCCAGATCCTCCAGGACACCGGCCGCGAACCCACCCCGGAAGAACTGGCCAAGGAACTCGACATGGCCCCGGAAAAGGTCGTCGAGGTCCAGAAATACGGCCGTGAACCGATATCCCTGCACACCCCGCTGGGCGAGGAGGGCGACAGCGAGTTCGGCGACCTGATCGAGGACACCGAGGCCGTCGTCCCGGCCGAGGCCGTCGGCTTCTCCTTCCTCCAGCAGCAGCTGCGCTCCATCCTGGAGACCCTGGCCGACCGCGAGGCCGGCGTCGTCTCCATGCGCTACGGCCTCACGGACGGGCAGCCCAAGACCCTCGACGAGATCGGCAAGGTCTACGGCGTCACGCGCGAACGCATCCGCCAGATCGAGAACAAGACCATGTCCAAGCTCCGCCACCCGTCCCGCTCCCAGCTGCTGCGCGACTACCTCGACTAGGGCCCGCCGCCCGCCCGGACCCGGGCCGGTCTTCCTTTGGCCAGGGCTGGTGCGGCCCGGTGACCCGCCGTCGGGCCGCTGCTAGCCTCGCAGCAGCGGTCGCGGGGGACGGGGGTCCTGGATGAGGTCCGCAGCAGCGAAAGCCGGTCGTGCCACCGCGACGGTGGTACTGGTCCTCCTCGCCACCACCACGGCCTGCGGCCGGTCGGCAGGGCCCGGTCCCGGCGGTGTTCCGTCCGGCGCGGGATCGGGCGGCGCCGCGTCGTCCGCGACGGGGAGCGGCGCGGCGGACGACGGCGCAGCAGACACCGGCGGTCCGGGCACCGGCGGAACGGACGCCGGGGGCGGCTCGCACGGCGCGGGGAGTGGCCCCGCCTCGTACAGCCAGGGCGGCGATCCGGTGCGGCAGGTACCGGCACCGCCGGCGGACACCGGCGACGCGGAGACGACCGGCGTCGGCAGCACGCCCAGCGGCGATAACCAGTCGCCCATGCCCTCGTGCACCAACTCCTCGGGCGAGACGGTCAGCTGCTGGACCGAGGACTCCTCCCCGCCGACAGTCGACGGTTCGCCCAGCCCTTCGCCTACGGACACACACCCCGAGCAGTCCGGGGAGCGCGGGCAGTCCGACCGGCCCGGCCCCAGCCCGGCCGCCTCCAGCGGGTCCTGACCCGGCCATGGGAACCCCGCCGGCCGCATCGGGCGGTCCTCCTGCCGTACCGGGTGAACCTCCTGCCGTACGGGGTGAACCTCCTGCCGTGCCGGATGGTCCTCCTGCCGTACCGGGTGAACCTTCCGCCGTACCGGATGGCCCTTCTGCCGTACCGGGTGCTGCGGCCGTCGCTGCTGCCCGCGCCCGCGCCCGGCGCAGGCGGCTCCGCCGGGCTGTCCCGCCGCCACGCGCGTCCGGCCCCGGCACGCCGCCACAGTCCGACCAGCGGTTCGAGTTCGCCAACACCGTCCTGGGCGCCGGATCGCTCGTCGGCGGCCTGATGTTCTACGCGGGCGTCATGCACAGCAGCGCCTACTACGCCTACTTCCACATCCGTGCGTCGGTCCTCGGCTTCGGCTTCCCGCAGATGATCATCTACAGCCTGCGGCTGGTGACCCTGCCCGTCCTGGTCTGCCTCGCCCTCCTGGCCCTGGCCCCGCGCCTGCCGGAACTCCTCGTATCGCTCCGCGTCCCGAGCCGCGTCACGCTCCGGGTGCGACGGGCCGGCCGGGCCGTCGCCCGGCAGCACGCGCTGTTCGTGGCCGCGGGCGTCGCCCTGATGCTGCTGTGGCAGCGCATCCAGCCGTACGGATGGGCGGCGCCCCTGCTGGTGGCCACCGGCCTCGTACTGGGCCAGAGCGGCCCGGCGAACCCCGTCCGTCCCGCACGCGGCCTGTGGCGCCGAGGCCTTCCGGTCGCCGCGGCGGCGCTGTTCCTGGTCTGGGTCGTCGCCCTCGTCGCGGGCCAGCTCGGCACCAAGGACGCCCGTGCGGCCGCGGCCCATCTGGTCCGCCGCTCCGCCGTCGTCGTCCTGAGCACCGAACGCCTCAGCCTCACCGGCCCCGGCCTGGTGACCGAGACGTTGCCGGGGATGCACTACCGCTACCGCTACACGGGGCTGCGCCTGATCCTGGAACGCGACCGCCGCTACTACACCCTCCCCGTCGGCTGGCACGCCCGTACCGACCCCACCTATGTGATCGAGGACGACGACACGATCCTCGTCCAGATCATGCCGGGCACCCAGCCGCGCGACGAGGCCGGCGCGCAGTGAGAGGAACCGGTGTATACCTGCGCGGATTTTGGTCCAGCGTGCAACCATCCGGCATCCGCGCCGGTCTGGCCTCGTATGAACGGATCGATAGCGGGATCGCGGTCGCAGCGCGTGGCGGGGGCCGGGGCGGCCGTGGTACTGGTGATGCTGGCCGTGACGGTCGGGATCGGCGGCAAGACGCAGGTGGTCGCGGCCGGCGGCGCGGCACCCGCCACGGAGGCGCAGCTGACGATCACCCGGGCGATGAGCACGTACTACCTCCCCCCGCCCCACCCCGCCGGCTCCGACAGCTCGACGGACGAGTTCACCATCACCCTGGAGGTGCCGGAGCCGCAGACCGTCAAGAACGTCAAGGTCGCCATCGACCTTGACGTTCTTGACGGCCGGGTGAGCGTCACCTCGCTGAACAAGGCGCGGGGGTGCGTCCTCGCGGACCGGATCGTGACCTGCGCGCTGGGGAGCATCGAAAGGTCCACGACCTTCATCCCGTTCACCCTGAAGCCGCGGGCGGATGCCGCGCGGGGCCCGGCCGGGACCATGAACACCACCGTGACCAGCGCCAACGCGCCCACCGTCCGGCACACCACCCGGGTGATCGTCGGCGCGCCCGTCCTCACCGCGCGCGAGGCCCCGGAACGGACCGGGGTCGAGCCCGGCTCCGGGCTACGGCTGACGCCCGCCTTCGGCAACCGCGGGGACACCGACATCGACGAGGGCCTGACCGTGCTCGTCGAGGCCGACCAGGCGACGCTGCGGCCCCTCCACGACAACTGCCGGTACGACAAGGCCGTCGCGCCCACCCGGGCGCAGTGCGACTTCCCCGGCCCGCTGCCGGCCGGCACGGCGTACGAGACCGACGTGCCGCTCCGGGCGGTGGCCGACGCCACGGCGATGCACGGCCGCATCTCCTACACGGTCTACCGGGCCCACGACACGCTCGGCTTCCCCCTGCTGCCCGCCTCGGCCCCGCGTGGCACCGGAGCGCCGCTCGGCCTGCGGCCCGTCGACGGCAGCGGCGACGACTTCACCCCGTCGTGGCCGACGGCCGACAGGGCCTACGGCAAGCTGGACTTCGCGACGACGCAGATCCGCGACGTCCAGGCCATCGGGTTCACCATCAAGGGCAAGGTGGGCCAGGTCGTCGAGGTCCAGGTGCCGTACGCGAGGAACTCCGACGCGCGCGAGACGCTGGTGACCCTGCCCGCCGGCATCAGCCTCGCCGAGGTGACGGCCGGCGATCACTCAAGCGAAATGATCTACTGCGGGCGGCGTGCGACGGCGGACGGCCCGGTCAGGTGCTCGGGCCCCGGGACGGCAGGCACCTGGCTGCGGGTCCGCATCGACGAGCGGGTCGACGGCAGCCGGGGATCGGTGTACGCCGCCTCCGACCCGAAAGCCGATCCGGACCAGGAGAACAACACGGCACCGGTGACGGTCGAGTACACCGACTGAGCCGGACGCCACGGGCGGCCCGGCCGGGCAAGGACGTTTCCCCGCGCGGCCGTTGGCCGTACCGTGCGGTGCGGGGCGCGAGGACCGCCCGTACGGTACGCCCGGCAGACGACCGCAGGAGGACATGTGACCAGCGCAGTCGAGCACAGCTTCGTCGAGGTGAACGGCGTCCGGCTGCACATCGCCGAACAGGGGCGGGGGCCGCTGGTCCTGCTCCTGCACGGCTTCCCGGAATGCTGGTACTCCTGGCGGCACCAGTTCGCGCCGCTGGCCGCGGCCGGATACCGGGTCGTGGCGCCCGACCAGCGCGGCTACGCGCGAAGCGAGCAGCCCGCCGACATCGCCTCGTACACCCTGCTCCACCTGACCGGCGACGTGATCGCCCTGATCCGGGCGCTGGGGGAGGAACAGGCGGTCGTCGTCGGCCACGACTGGGGCGCCCCGGTGGCCTGGACGACGGCGCTGCTGCGCCCCGACGTGGTGCGGGGCGTCGCCGGGCTGAGCGTGCCGCCGGCCCCGCGCACTCCGGTGGCGCCGCTCGCCCGGCTGCGCGAGCTGCTCGGCGACGGTTTCTACCAGATCTACTTCCAGGAGCCGGGCGTCGCCGACGCCGAGCTGGCCCAGAACCTCACCACCACGTTCCGCGCCATGCTGGCCAACGGCTCCGGGGACAGCGCGTTCACCGACCCGCCCCGCCCGTGGATCATCCCCGAGGGCGCCAAGCTGCTGGACACGATGCCGGACCCGGCGGACCTGCCCGGCTGGCTGAGCCAGGAGGACATCGACACCTACGTCGGCGAGTTCTCCCGGCACGGCGCCCGCGCCTTCACCGGGGGCCTGAACTGGTACCGCAACATCGACCGCAGCTGGGAGCTGCTCGCACCGTTCGAGGGCCGCGGCATCGACGTGCCCGCGCTGTACCTGGCGGGCGACCGCGACCTGGTCCGGGCCTTCCCGGGCGCGGCCGAACTGCTGGCCGCCCTGGAGCGGGCGATGCCGAACCTGCGCCTGGCCCCGGCCCTGCCCGGCTGCGGCCACTGGACGCAGCAGGAGCGGCCGGACGAGGTCAACTCCGCGCTGCTGGAGTTCCTGGCGGAGCTGCCCGCGGCGAAGTGAGGAGACCGGGCGGACGGGCGCGGGACCCCCGTCCGCCCGGCGGACCGCTACACCGAGGCGTCGGCCTGTTCCGCCGCGTCCGGCGCGCCTTCGCGGAGCTTGCTGTGCCGCCGGCCGTAGCCGAAGTACAGCGCGAGGCCCACCGCGAGCCAGACCAGGAAACCGACCCAGGTGATCAGCTGCAGGTTGAGCATCAGATACAGGCAGCACAGCAGCGAGACCAGCGGAATGAACGGCACCCACGGGGTACGGAAGGCGCGCGGCAGGTCCGGGGCCGTGCGCCGCAGGATCAGCACGCTGGCGGAGACCGCGGCGAAGGCGAACAGCGTGCCGATGTTGACCATTTCGGCGAGCAGGTCGAACTTCAGGAAGGCCGCCAGCGCCGCCATGATCAGGGCGAGCACCACGAGGTTGGCCTTGGGGGTGCCGTGCCGCGGGTCCACCTTGCACAGCGCCTTCGGCAGGAGCCCGTCACGGGCCATCGCGAAGATCACGCGGCTCTGCGACCGGAAGCAGATCAGGCTCACCGCGGCCAGGCCGACCACCGCGCCGAGGCTGATGACGGTGGCGAAGAAGGGGTGGCCCTTCGCGGTGAAGGCGTCGGCGAGCGGCGCCTCGACCGACAGTTGCGAATAGTGCTGCATTCCGGTGACCACCAGGCACACCGCCACATAGAGCACGGTGACGATGACCAGTGAGGCGATGATGCCGATGGGCAGATCGCGCTGCGGCCGGCGGGTCTCCTCGGCGGAGGTCGCCACCATGTCGAAGCCGATGTAGGCGAAGAAGACCATCGCGGCGGCACTGAGAATTCCCGCGACGCCGAATGCGGTGGGGGTGATGCCGGTCAAAAGCTGCAACACCGGTGCCTGCAGACCGGACACCTCGGCGGTGTGCTGGGCCTCGGGCACGAAGGGGCTGTAATTCGCGGTGTCGATGAAGAAGAGCCCCGCGACGATGACCAGCAGCACAATGGCCAGCTTGACGCCGACGAGCACATTGGTGACGCCTTTGGACAGCTTTCCGCCGACGACGAGCACCGCGCCCAGGACCAGGACGAGAAGCGCCGCGGGCAGGTTCACCACGGCGTTGTCGCCCCCGCTCAGCGCGGCGGGCAGATGCAGTCCGAGGCTGTTCAGCATCGACTGCAGATAGCCGGACCAGCCGACCGCCACCACCGCGGTGGCCAGCGTCAGTTCCAGGCTCAGCGCCCATCCGATGATCCAGGCCGGGAGTTCGCCCAGTGCCGTGTACGAGTAGGAGTACGCGGAGCCCGCGACCGGCACCGACGAGGCGAATTCGGCGTAGCACAGCGCCGCGCAGGCGCAGACCGCGGCGGCGACGACGAAGGACAGCGCGACGGCGGGCCCGGCCATGTTCCGGGCCACCGTGCCGGTGAGGACGAAGATTCCGGTGCCGAGAATGACACCGACCCCGAGGACGGTCAGATCGAGCGCGGAAAGGTCCCGGCGAAGTTGTTGTTCGCCCTCTCCGCGAGCCTCCTTGACGGCTCGCTCCAAAGGCTTTTTGCGCAGCAGACTCACGGTGGATATTCCGAACTCTCTCAAGGGTACGGGAACGGTCGTACGCGTTCCCGGTCGGAGTGTCCGTCAGGCGTCCGCGTCCTCGCAACGTAACGCTCCCGCGTCTCAAATGCTGGGATCGGTGTCGGGTCGCGGCGCATTTTTGAATCGGCCCGCACCACGGCCGGGCGCCACGGTCCGGCGTGGGCCTGTCGCGGTGGCCGGAAGAATTCCGTTCGCGCGCCGCGTCCGTCGGCTACAGTGGAACACATGGCTTCCTGGTACTACTTCACCTGAGACCGGGCGTGACCGCGGCCGGCTGACCTTCGGCCGCCGCGCCGCACGACCGACAGCGCCGCCCGCCCGCGCAGGACGATCCGCCGGGCCGCCGCGCCCGCCGCGTGCGCTCACCCTCCCGCAGCCGCGTTCACCGCCGTGCTGCCCCGGCCTCATCGGAATCCGGCCCCCGTGCGCGTCAGGCACGGCGTGGCCACGAGTACCCAGGGAATTCCCGTGCGCCCTCGCGCCCAATTGACCATGAAGGACGTCTCCCTCGCCTACGGCGACCGCACCGTGCTGGAGCAGGTGTCGCTGACCGTGCGCCCCGGCGCCAGGACCGGCGTCATCGGGGAGAACGGCTCCGGCAAGTCCACGCTGCTCCGGCTGCTGGCCGGGGCCGAGAAACCGGACACGGGCGAGATCACCGCGTCCTTCCCCGGCGGCACCGGACACCTCGGCCAGACCTCCGTCCTCGACCCGCGCGGCACCGTCCAGGACGCCGTCGACGCCGCCCTCGCCGACCTGCGCGACCTCGAAGCCCGGATGCGCGCGGCGGAAGCCGGCCTGGCCACCGCCACACCGGACGAACTCGACGCGTACGGCGAGCTGTTGACCACGTACGAGGAGCGCGGCGGCTACCAGGCGGACGCCCGTGTGGCCGCCGCCCTGCACGGCCTCGGCCTGGCCCACCTCACCCGCGACCGGGTGCTCGGCTCGCTCTCCGGCGGCGAGCAGTCACGGCTGGCACTGGCCTGCGTGCTCGCCGCCGCCCCCGAACTGCTCCTGCTGGACGAGCCCACGAACCACCTCGACCAGCAGGCCACCGAATGGCTGGAGGTCCACCTGAAGGCCCACCGCGGCACGGTGGTCGTCGTCACCCACGACCGCGTGCTGCTCGAAGCGGTCACCTCGGACATCCTCGAAGTCGACCGCGACCTGCGGACCGTCGCACGCTACGGCGACGGCTGGCAGGGCTACCGTACGGCGAAGGCCGCGGCCCGCCGCCGCTGGGCGCAGGACCACGAGGAGTGGCTGGCGGACGTCGCCCGGACCGCCGGACTGGCGGAGTCGGCCGGCCGGCGGCTGGCCGGCACCGGCAAGGACCCCCACGAGGGCTTCGGCAAGCACCGCCGCTCGCACGAGGCGAAGCTCTCCGGCCAGGTCAGAGCCGCCAGACAGCGCCTGGACCGGCTCCGCCGCCACCCGGTGCCACCACCTCCGGTGCCGCTCCGCTTCTCCGCGGAACTGAGCACGTACGCGGAACCGGGCACGTACACCGAACCGGCCACGTACGCCGAACCGGGCACGGATGCGGAGCGGAGCCCGGACTCGGCACCGAGCCCGGACGCGGAGCGGGGCACGCACCCGGCACGGAACACGCCCCCGGCGCGGAACACCGCCGAACTGACCGACATCACCGTCGGCGAACGCCTGCGCCTCACCGGCCTGACCATCGCGGCGGGGGACCGCCTGCTGGTGACCGGCCCCAACGGCGCGGGCAAGACGACCCTGCTGCGCGTCCTGGCCGGCGACCTGCGCCCCGACACGGGCACGGTGCGCCGTCCGGCCCGAACCGGATACCTGGCGCAGGAACTGTCCGCCGCGCCGCCCCGCAAGTCCCTGCTGGCCGCCTTCGCCGCCGGTCTCCCCGGGCCGCCCGAGGAGCACACGCGTGAGCTGCTGGCCCTCGGCCTGTTCCGGGAGGAGGACCTGGCGGTGCCCGTGGCGGCCCTCTCCGTGGGCCAGCGGCGGCGCCTGGAGCTGGCGCGCCTGGTGACGCGGCCCGCCGACCTGCTCGTCCTGGACGAGCCGACCAACCATGTCTCCCTCGCCCTGGTCGAGGAACTGGAGGAGGCGCTGTCCGCCTACCGCGGCGCGGTGGTCGTGGTCTCGCACGACCGCCGCTTCCGCAGCGGCTTCCAGGGACGGGAGCTGGAGCTCGACGGCGGCCGGGCGGTGGGGGAGGGGAGCGCGGCAGCTGGAATGTGAAAATCCCATCAGGTCGGTAAGACAGGTGGGGACGTTTTTCGGGCAGCTCCCGGTAGCGGCCGTTGACTCCCACCGCTCTCTCCTCGAAAGTCTTTGCGAAACCTCCGCAGGAGGGGTTGAGGAGGGGGTCCCGTGAGGTTATCCAGTAGATCATTGGCTCTCTGCTTCGCGAGCTCGGCGCTCACCGTAGGGAGCCTTGCCACGCCGGCCTCCGCAAACGTTCCTCGGAATGCGACCGGTGCCGGCCAGGTCACCACTCATCAGCGTGGTGACGGCGCCGAGCCGCCCGCAGAGCTGGGCAACCCCTCTGAATGGGGTGTGGTGAAGATCGAGAGGGGCGTTTCGGCACGGTCCGGCAGGCCGTTGTCGAACGCTTGCGTTTCCGCCGGCGGCGGCAAGTGGTGTTACGGCTGGTACGCGGCCGATTCGGACGGCAAGTACTGCTACTCGAACTATTTGCATGGGAGTAAGTGGCACTCGTCCTCGGTGAAGATCGCCGGCATCTCGCGCTCCAGCGGTTCGGTGCGGCCCGGCAGCCCCTCCAACGCCAACCGTACGGCGGGCTACGCCTACACCTGCTACACCTACTACAGCATCGATTAGAATCCGGCCCCCCTCTGGCTTGATCACGGAACAGGGAAGAGAAATCACATACTTTCCGCGCACTCGCGTTGTGCCGTTCGCCGCGTCTCTCGGGGCGGGTCTGTTGCTCGGCTTGGCGGGCCCTGTTGCCGGAAAATGGAACAATCCTGCTTGTGTCGCCCTGGGGGTTGTATTCACCGGTGGGTGGTCATGGGTCTGCTATGCGTTCCTGGTGGGGTATTTTCGTCGATCCAAAATTGAATCGGCGCTGCTGTCGTCTTTGGGTCTGGCTTTCGGCGTGGTCGCATACTATCTGTTCAAGGACCTGAGCCCCGCCGTCCCGGTCGGACTGGAATCCGGCACTTCGGGGGAGAACCTGTCCACCAGGATTCTCGTATGGGGCATAGCGGCCTTCGCCCTCGGGGCGCCTGTGGGGCTCCTGGGCAACCTGGCTCGGGTGCCGGGTATCGGCGGCCTCCCCTTCCGGCTGATCATTCCGCTCGTGGCTATTTTCGAGACCTCCATGCGGCTGACGACGGAAGGGGATGGCCAAGGTGCGGTTGTCGGAGTGACGTGGAATGTGACGCGGTTCGTCGCAGGCGCTGTTGCGTTGGTCCTCGTAGGTCACACGATCTGGAGCTGGTGGCACGCTCGGCGTATGCGTTCCTCGAAAGCGGACGAGCACGGCGCCGGAGGAGGCATTCGCGCGACGCCACCGGTGTGAAGGCCACGGGCTTGATGGGGTCGGACCCCGTGGCGTTACGCGTCTTCATGGACCAGGGGCAGGAAGCGGCGGGGCAAACGGCGTTCCAGGTGCGTCCCGTGCTCCGAGGGTCGAGAGTGGAGAAGGAGCCCGCGAGGAACGGCGGCGGGCCGGGCATGTGAGAAGGACGTACCGAGAAGGGCGTACGAGGAGAGCCCGTGAGAAAGGTGCCGGGGTACCGCTCCGGTACTGGTGAGGCATGGCGGCGCCGGGGACGGGCATGCGTGCCGGCAGGCCCGGCGGCGGTTCGCGGTCGTGGGAACGCCGTGGGGACGGGGCACGGCACACGAGAACCGTGAGTCCCACACACCACACAAGAATCGTCCGCCCACGTTGAAACCGCCGAAAACCGGGCACCCGCACCACCGTCAAGACATCACCGTCAAGGCTGTCACGACTGTCAGTCGGTGACCCGTACCCGCGAATCCTGAGGAGGCAGCGCCATGCACCTTTCGCTCCTTCAACCGATCATCGACCGGCCGGGCCCCTGGGCATCCGTGTACGCCGAGGTACCGCACAGCACCGAGGACGCGGCCAAGCAGCGCGAGCTGTCGGCGGACGCGGCGGCCAGACAGCTCGCGGAGCAAGGGGCGGACCGGGCCACCTGCGACGCCGTACGGGAGGCACTGGCCGGCCTCCGCGCCGACGGGGAAGCGACGCCCCCGGGCGGGCGGGCGGTCTTCGCCACGGACGGCGAGGTCGTCCTGGACGCCCCGCTCGCCGGACGTCCCGCCAGATCCTTCTCGACCTGGTCGCCGCTGCCCAGGATCACCCCGTGGGCCGAGGCCACGGCGGACGACGCCGGGTGCCTCGTCGTGTACGTGGACCGGGAGGGAGCCGACTTCGCGCTGCACAGCGACCAGGGCGCCCTGGACGCCGGGACGGTCGAGGGCCTGGACTGGCCGATCCACCGCACGGCTACGGCCGACTGGTCCGAACGGCACTTCCAGACCGCGGTCGAGAACACCTGGGAACAGAACGCCGGTGACATCGCCGAGGCCGCGCAGCGGGTCTTCGAGAGCTGCGGCGCCAAGGTCATGCTCCTGGCGGGCGACCCCCGCGAGCGCCGCTCGGTCCACGACAAGCTGCCCGAGAAGCTGCGCACGGTGGCCTACGAGACCGATCACGGCGGCCGGGCCCGCGGCTCGGAGAGCGCCGGACTGGACCGCGACATCGCCCACGTGCGCGCCGCCTACGAACGGGACCACGTCGCGGATGTCCTCGACCGCTTCCGGGCGGGCGCCGGAGTGGGCGGCACGGACCCCGCGTACGCCGCGACCGGCGTACCGGCCCTCGTCGAGGCGGCGCGCGAACACCGTATCGACACCCTGATCATCACCCCCGGCGGCGCCGACGCGGGCCGCGAGATCTGGGTGGGCCCCGGCGCGGACCAGCTGGCGGTGCGCAACTCCGAACTCCAGTACCTGGGCGAGACGAACCCGTCCGCGGCCCGCGCGGACGACGCCCTGCTCCGCTCCGCCGCCGCGAACGGAGCCGAGGCCGTGGTCGTCCGCGACCCCGTCGAGGCCCCGGCCGGCGGCCTCGGCGCGGTCCTCCGCTGGAGCACGCCGACCCAGCACGAGTAGGTCCGGCACGAGTAGGTCCGGCAGCGTGGAGACCGGTGCGCGGGCGGGCCTCGCCCGGGCACCGGTCCCTTTCCCGCATGGGGCAGCCGGCTACGGGACGGACGCCCGCCCCGGAACGACCCCGCTCGTCCGCCGCCACATGAGTCGGTCTCCGGCCGGTTCCGCGTGACGGGCTCCTTCCGCCGGGGCCGGCCGTCAGGTCCGGGGCCGCCCCGGCAGACAGGGCCGAGCTGGTCAGGCGGAGCCGTAAGGACCGGCTGAAGGCGCCTTGACCGGCTTGCTGTCGGCCTTGGTACAGACCGTCACGTCAACTCGACCTTCCTTTCGCTCATCCTCCTGTGGCCCACGTCCGCAGGCTAGGAGAGGGCGCACCGGCCGGACAGGGCGCACGTTCCGCGCCCGGTCGCGGAAATCGGGCGCACACCGGGCGGTGCGGCGCGTCCGCCCCACGAGGCGCGCCGCGCCCCGGCCGGAGCGAACCGGTCACGGCGCCGCGCCTGTTCCGCCGGTCGGCGTGCGCACCCTGGGCCTCGCGGAGGCCGCCGCGTTACGGTCCAGGACCGTGGACCCGGCCGTCGGCACCGCGCCCGGCCGCGCACGCACCGACGAGGAGGCCGCCTTGGCCCGTACCGCCCCCGCCCCCGACGCCGTGATCCGCACCCGGCTCGACGCCGTACGCGGCCGACTGCTGCTGCTCGCCCGTGACCTGCACGCGCACCCGGAGACGGCCTTCGCCGAACACCACGCGGCGGACGCCCTGACCCGGCTGCTGGCGGACGCGGGCTTCGCGGTGGAACGCGGTACGGCCGGGCTGGCGACCGCCTTCACCGCGACCGCGGGCCCGGCCGACGCGGACCTGACCGTGGGGCTGTGCCTGGAGTACGACGCGCTGCCGGACCTCGGCCACGCCTGCGGGCACAACCTGATCGCCGCCGCCGGGGCCGGCGCCGCCATCGCCCTGGCGGCGGCCGCCGATGACCTCCGGGTGCGGGTGAAGGCCCTGGGCACGCCCGCGGAGGAGGGCGGCGGCGGAAAGATCCTCATGCTGGACGCGGGCGCCTTCGACGACGTGTCGTGCGCGATGATGGTGCACCCCGGCCCCGCGGACGACTTCGGCGGCACCTCCCGGGCCTCACAAGGCGTGGCGGCGGAATACCGGGGCCGCGCCGCGCACGCGGCCGTCGCGCCGCACGACGGCGTCAACGCCGCCGACGCGTGTGTGGTCGCGCAGACCGCGCTGGCCCTGCTGCGCCAGCAACTGCCCGACGGCGTACGGATGCACGGCATCGTCACGCACGGCGGCGACCGCACCAACATCATCCCCGCGCGGTCCCGGATGAGCTGGCAGCTGCGCGCCGACACCCTGGACGAACTGGAGGCGCTGTGGCCGCGCGT
Source organism: Streptomyces sp. NPDC059788 (assembly GCF_042732265.1). Lineage (NCBI taxonomy): Bacteria > Bacillati > Actinomycetota > Actinomycetes > Kitasatosporales > Streptomycetaceae > Streptomyces > Streptomyces sp. NPDC059788. Next base: position 51,226 of record NZ_JBHWHY010000027.1, read on the forward strand.
CCGGGCCTGCTTCGAGGCGGGCGCCGTGGCCACCGGCTGCGAGCTGACGCTGACCGAACCGGCCGCCGCCTACGCCGACCTGCGGCAGGACGCCTGGCTCGGCGACACCTACGCCCGGCACGTAAGGGCGCTGGGCCGCGCCCCGGAGCCCGCCGTCTCCCTCGGGGCCTCCACCGACATGGGCAACATCAGCCAGGTCCTGCCCGCCATCCATCCCACCATCGGCCTGGCGTGCCGGGCCCGGCCCCACACAACCGAGTTCGCCGGGATGACCACCGGCGAGCAGGCCGACCGGGCGGTGGCGGACGCCGCGCTCGCGCTGGCCCTGACGGCCGCGGACCTGGCCGCCGACCCGGACCAGCGGGCCCGGGTCACGGCGGCGCACCGGGCCCGCGCCGGCCGCTGACGAAAACCTCGGCGTCGTTCGTCGTCCGGTTCGCCCCTCGGGTGACCGGCCGCGTTCTGCTGCTCCCCCAGGTTCGTGGAGAACGTGTCCCCCTCCTTGCCGACCCGCTCGTCCCCGTCCTCGTCGTCCGTGACGTCGAGGACGGCGTCCTCGAACTCTGCGGTGATCATGCCCGGGGCGGTGGGCCGCCCCCTGGGAGCCGTCGGCCGTACGGTGGCGCGCCCGGCGCGGATGTCCCTGTTCGCGCCGCCCACGGCAGGCTACGGTGACAGTACGCACCGTGAGGCCGCCCAAGGCCGCGTGGAACCGGCCGACGGAGCCTCGGACAGGCCGGCCGGACGGAGCCGGGACGGATCCGCGCCTGTCAGCGGGCGCCACATCGGCCTCCTGGAGGCCGGCCGTTCTCCCACCGCCGGGCGCACGCCCAGACCCCGCGCCCCTCGTCGCGGTGGCGGGAGCCCGTCGAAAGGCGGCTTCCGATGCCTGCCACCGCGCGCGAAGTACGGGTCGCCGAGGCGGTGCGCGACCTGGTCCACCGCGACCTGGAATTCGATCCGCCGGAACTGCTGCATGACCTGACCGCGCGGACGCTCGCCCTGCTGCCCGTCTCCGGCGCGGCCGTCACCGTCCTCGACGAGCTGGGCCGGGTGGAGTACGCCATCGCCTCCGACGAGCGCTGCCACCGGCTGGAAGCGGTTCAGAGCGAGCTGGACGAGGGGCCCGGCGTGGACGCCTCCCGCACCCGCACCATCCAGACCGCCACCGCGCTGTCCGGTCCCGGCTCCCTGCGCTGGCCGCGCTTCACCCACCACGCCCGCCGCGCCGGCATCACCGCGGTCGCCGCCGTACCGATGCGCGCGCCCGGCTTCACCGTCGGCGCGCTCACCCTGCTGGGCACCACGGCGCCACCGCCGGCCGTGCGCGAGCTGCGCATCGCCCAGGCCATGGCCGACGCCGCCGCCACCTGCTTCGGCCACCGGCAGCACCTCCAGGGCCAGGCCCTCCTGATCGAACAGCTGCAGACCGCGCTGGACAGCCGCCTGGTGATCGAACAGGCCAAGGGCGTGCTGTCCGAGCGCCTGCGGATCACCATGGACGAGGCCTTCGAGCGGATGCGCAGGCACGCCCGCGCCCGGCAGCGCAAACTCACCGACCTGGCCAAGGACGTCGCCAGGGGGGCCGTCCCCGCCGACCTCGACCTCCCCATGAGCTGAGGGGCCGGGCCGAGCCGAAACGGCCCGGCCCCGCCCCGTGGGCCGGTGGCTCAGCTCGGCAGCGCCGGGCGGTTCCAGTGCCGGTGCGCGGCGACCGCGTCGGTGAACGCGCCGGTGAAGTCCTGGGCCGTCGCGCCGCCCGGCAGCCGGTCCGTGACGATGCCCGCCTCGGAGACCGTCGCGTCGCCTTCCGCGGCCGTACGCAGCTCGTCCGGCAGGAGACCGGCCAGCTTGGCCACGCTCGCGCCCAGGGCGCCGATCGGCTTGCCGTGGCGGTAGGCGCCGCGGACGAACCGCAGGGCCGCGTCGTCGGCCGCCGCGTTGCCGGAGTCCAGGCCGCCCGGCGGCAGCAGCACCGCGTCGTAGAGCACCGAGGCGACCGTGGGCAGCGCCCGGTCGACGGCGAGGGTGCTGCCGTCCTTGTCCTGGACGGTGCCGTCCTGCGGGGCGAGCAGTTCCACGGTCGCGCCGCGCTCGGTCAGCGCGTCGCGCACCGCGATCGTCACGGCGGCGTCCACGCCGTCGGACACCAGCACGGCGATCTGCCGGGTGCTGATCGAGCCGTCCCCGCGGTTGTTCTCGAAGCTCAGCGCGGGGGAGGGGGTCGGCTGCGGCGTGTTCGGGCGCTCCTGCGGCGTGGGGACGCCGACGCCCTCGGCGACCGCGACGGCCAGCGCGTGGTCCACGTACGAGAGCTGCTCGACCGTACGGGCCCGGACCTCCTTGGCGCCCACCTTGCCCAGCTCGAAGCGGAAGGCGTCGACGATGTGCCGCTGCTCCCAGCCGGCCATGCTGTGCCAGAACATCGCCGTCTGGGTGTAGTGGTCGTCGAAGCTGGGGCTGCGGCGGCGGATCTTACGGCCGTCCACGCGCTCGGTGTAGTGCCGGAACGCCGGGTCTTCCGGGTCGGCCAGGGCGGGACAGCCGCCGCCGAGCGAGTTCGGGAAGTAGCTGGTGCCCCGGTGGATCTCGCCCTGGTGGTAGCCGTCGCGCTGGTTGTTGCGGACCGGGGCGACCGGCCGGTTCACCGGGATCTGCGCGAAGTTCGGACCGCCGAGCCGGATCAGCTGGGTGTCCAGGTAGGAGAAGTTGCGGGCCTGGAGCAGCGGGTCGTTGGTGAAGTCGATGCCGGGCACGACGTTGGCCGTGTGGAAGGCGATCTGCTCGGTCTCGGCGAAGAAGTTGTCGGGGTTGCGGTCGAGCACCATCCGGCCGATGGGCTGCACCGGGACCTGCTCCTCCGGGATGATCTTGGTGGCGTCCAGCAGGTCGAAGTCGAACTCGTGCTCCTCGGACTCCGGCACCAGCTGCACGCCCAGCTCCCACTCGGGGTACGCGCCGGCCTCGATGGTGTCCCACAGGTCCCGGCGGTTGAAGTCCGGGTCCCGCCCCTGGGCCTCCTGCGCCTCGTCCCACACCAGGGAGTGCACGCCCAGCTTCGGCTTCCAGTGGAATTTCACGAAGGTGCCTTGACCCCGCGCGTTGACGAACCGGAAGGTGTGCACGCCGAAGCCCTGCATCATCCGGTAGCTGCGCGGGATGGCCCGGTCGGACATCAGCCACATGATCGTGTGCAGGGTTTCCGGCTGGAGCGAGACGAAGTCCCACAGCGTGTCGTGCGCCGAGGCGCCCGTCGGGATCTCGTTGTGCGGTTCCGGTTTCACCGCGTGCACGAAGTCGGGGAACTTGATGCCGTCCTGGATGAAGAAGACCGGGAAATTGTTCCCCACCAGGTCGTAATTGCCCTCCGAGGTGTAGAACTTCGTCGCGAAACCCCGCACGTCCCGTACGGTGTCGGCGGAGCCGCGCGGGCCCTGCACGGTGGAGAACCGGACGAACACCGGAGTCCGTACGGACGGGTCCTGGAGGAAGGCCGCCCGGGTGAATTCCGCGCACGACTGGTACGGCTGGAAATAGCCGTACGCGCCCGCCCCGCGCGCATGCACCACCCGCTCCGGGATGCGCTCGTGGTCGAAGCGGGTGATTTTCTCCCGGAAGTGGAAGTCCTCCATCAGCGTGGGGCCGCGTTCGCCGGCCTGGAGGGAATCATCGGTGTGGTCGACCGGTACGCCCTGGTCGGTCGTCATCGGCCCCGAGGCCGGATCTTCGGCGCGGCAGCTGTCACGCTGTTCTTGCTTCGGGTCGGCCATGGAATTCCCTCGCTCCTTGTCTGCCCTGCTCCGCGCGCGTACGGGCACCCGCACGGCGATTGCGCGCGCCGCGGCCCGCGGCCGTCGCGACGGCACTTCGCCGGGCTGGGTAACCGGCCGGCCGGACAGCCAAACATGCGTTTCGAGGCGGGCCGGACACGGGGCGCGACGATGCGTGACGGCTCCGCAGGCGGGCCGGTGCCGATCGTCCTATGCTCGGTCATGCAGACGTCGGGCGTGTGCCGCGTGCCTGGTCGGACCTGGTGTGCGGACAGTCGAGGGCTGTCCGCCCGGTGTGCCTCCGCCGTCTCGGTGACGACGCCCAGACCCCGCGTCCGTTGGGAGAGTGGATCCCGTGAGCACAGCCGCCACGGCTTCGTCACGCCGCCGACGAGCCTTTCCGGACACGCCGGACGCGACGGAGACGAACGCCGTTTTCACACGCCTGGCAGAACTGCCCGAGGGCCCGGAGAAAATGCGGCTGCGGGACGAACTGACACGTGCCTGGCTGCCCATGGCCGTACGCCTCGCCCTGCGTTTCAGGGACCGCGGCGAAAGCATGGACGACCTGAAGCAGGTGGCCGCCCTGGGCTTGGTCAAGGCCATCGGCGGGTACCGGCCGGAGCGTGGCAGCGCATTCGAGAGCTACGCGATCCCCACCATCGTCGGCGAGGTCAAGCGGCATTTCCGGGACTGCACCTGGGGCGTGCACGTACCGCGTCGCGTCCAGGAACTCCGCAATACCGTCCGGCTCGCCGTGCGCGAACTGTCCGCGGCCTCCGAAAGCCGCTTCCCGACGGTCGCGGAGATCGCCGAGCGCACCCGGCTCTCCGCCGACGACGTCATTCTCGGCCTGGAAGCCATCGAGAGCTACAGAACTCTTTCGCTGGACGCCGAGCGGCCGGGCGCCGACGACGAGTTCGCGCTCCGCGACAGCATCGGTTTCACCGAGACGCAGTACGAGCTGGTCCTCGCCAGGGAAACGGTGCGGGACGGTCTGCGCGGTCTGCCGGAGCGCGAGCGCCGCATCCTCTACATGCGTTTCTTCTGCGATATGACGCAAAGCCGAATCGGCGAGGAACTGGGACTGTCCCAGATGCATGTGTGCCGCCTCATCAAGCGGACCTGCGCACGCATTCGCGAGCAGGCCGACGGCCCCGGCCCCGAGGCGCCCGCCAGTTCGGTCGCGGCATGAGCCGGTGAAATGACATGCGGTCCTGCCTTTCCTGGTAGGACCGCAGTAGCAGTGCTGGACACAATGGTGGAGAAGGGCCGGCTGTACATGGGCGACTGCCAGATGACGTTCGTTCCCGGGGTGCCGTCGTGGGCCACCCTCCTGACGGGGGACCTCGACGTCGCGACGCGTTTCTACGGACCGCTGCTGGGCTGGCGGTTCGAGCCCGGCCCGGACCGGTGGGGCCCGTACGTACGGGCGATGGCCGGGGACACCGCGGTGGCGGGGCTGAGCGCCGCCGCCCGCCACACCGAACTGCCCAACTCCTGGACGACGTACTTCGGTACCCGCAACGCCGACGCCGCGGCGAACGGGGTCCGCGAACGCGGCGGCACGGTCGCCATCGGCCCGCTGGAATTCGACGCGGGCCGGCTGGCGCTGGCCGCCGACCCCGCCGGGGCGCGCTTCGGCCTGTGGGAGTGCCGCGAGAGCACGCCGCGGACGAACCGGCAGCCGGTCGGTACGGGCGCGCCGACCTGGGTGGAACTGCGCACGCGGGACGCGTTCGACGCCGCGCGCTTCTACGGCGACCTCTTCGACTGGTACAGCGAGGAGACCGGCGGCCCCTTCGACCCGCGCTGGGAGAACGAGCGGGTGGTGCTCAGCGTCGGCGGGCGGGACGCCGTCGGACTCTACGGCGGCGCGATCGAGGCCGCCGCCGATCCGCAGGTGCGGCCGCGCTGGAACATCCACTTCCAGGTACCGAGCGTCGAGGAGGCCACCGAGACCGCGAAGAGGCTCGGCGGCCAGGTGGAGTCCAGGGCCGAACGCACCTCGCAGGGCCCGGTGGCCGAACTGCGCGACCCGGAGGGGACCCTCTTCCACATCATCGGCGCCACCCCCTGACCCCGCCCGCCGCGGTCACCGCACCGCGACCAGCACCGCGTCCTGACCGAACTGCCAGACCGGCGCCGCGTGCCGGAAGCCGGCCCGGCGCAGCAGCCGTACGTGGTGGGACACGGGCAGGCCGTTGTGCACGCAGTGCGGGATGTGGCGTGCCCGGCGAGCGGTGAACGGGTCGGCCAGCTCCGGGTCGGCGGCGGCAGCGGCCCACCAGGACGCCCAGTCCTCGTGGCCGGCCGGCCGCTGCCGTTCGGCGCGCCGCCGCCCGACCTGCGCGGCGACCTCCGCCACCCGGTCCCCGTCCGGGCCGGGGAACCGGTCGCTGTTGACGAGGACACCGCCGGGCCGGATCAGGCGGGCGAGGTCCTCGTACGTCCGGCGCAGCGCGTCCGGCGCGAGGCAGTGCAGCGCCGTCGCCGAGACGGCCGCGTCCGGCGCGCGGTCCAGGCCGAGGGCGCCGGTCCAGCCGGGCCCGCCGACCGGCGCCTCCACGAACCGCACCGCGCCGCCGTGGTGGGCCTCGCCCAGCGCCAGCAGTACGGGGTCCTTGTCCACGGCCACGACGTCCGCGCGGGGCAGCCGCCCGGCGAGCCGCGCGGCCAGCGACCCGGGCCCGCACCCCAGGTCCAGCACCAGCGACCGGTCCTGATGGGCCGTCACCTTCTCGACCGCGTCCGCGACGACCGTGAAGCGTTCCTCACGGTCGATCGCGTACCGCCGCTGCTGCCGTTCCCACCGCCGCACCCACAGCGCGGCGGTCGCCACACTCAGTCCCATCCGGTCGCGCCACCTCAGCCGTCTCGCACCTGTCCGCCGGTGCCCCTCAACCTACAGGTGAAAACGGTTTCCAATGGCGTTCTGTCACTCCAAAGGGGTCACGCACACGCTCCCAGCACGTCCAGCAGCCGGTCGATCTCCTCCGGCGAGTTGTACGCGTGCAGACTCACCCGGACCGAGTGCTGCCGCTCGCCCCCGCTGCCCTGGCACAGGCTGTCGGAACGGACCATGAAGCCGTGGTCGAAGAGCGCGAAGCCCAAGTCGCCCGAGTCGATGCCGCGGTGCCGGAAGGTCACGATGCCCTGCCGCCGCTGGACGTCCGCCCCGGACGCCAGACTGCGCTGGCAGCCCACCACCTCGTACGCGGGCAGGTGGCTCAGCCCCTCGGTCAGACGGGCGGCCAGGGCGCTGGTCCACCGCTCGACGCGGCCGGTGCCCGTGGCGTCCAGCCAGTCGAACGCGGCCCGCAGGCTGCGGATGCCGGTGGTGTTGGGACTGCCGTCCCAGCCGCCGGGCGCGAAGACCGGGCCCCGCGCGTTCCGGGCCCACACGGCACCCGAACCGGGCAGCGCCAGGGCCTTGTGCCCGGAGAAGACGGCGAAGTCCACGTCCAGCTCCGCCAGCGACACCGGGATGTGGCCCACGCTCTGCGCCGCGTCCAGGCAGATCGGCACGTCCGGCCCCACCGCGCGCCGGATGCGGTGCACATTCATGTCGCCGCCGTAGACGTGGTGGACGTGCGTGACCGCCACGAAGCGGGTCCGCGGCCCGGCCAGCGAGGCCAGCGCCGCCGCGTCGTAGTCGCCGGACCCGGCCTGGTACGGCATCGGGCGGACCCGGATGCGCAGGCCCTGCCGGGCGAGCAGGTCCCGTACCTCCAGCCACGGGGCGATGTTCGCCTGGTGATCGGCGAGCGGGACCACGATCTCGTCCCCGTCGGCCAGGTACCCGGCCAGCCAGTCCCGCGCGACCGCCCGCAGCCCCGCCGTCGCCCCGCTGACGAAGTGCACCCCGGACCGCTCCGGATCCGGGTCGCCGAGAAACTCCTTGATCCGCCGCCGGGTCTCCTCGACCAGCGCCGTGGTCCGGTTGGCCCAGGTGTAGGTGCCGCGCCCGGCGTTGGCGTTGCCGGTGAGGAGGTAGTCCTGCACGGCGTCCAGGACGGCCTGCGGTTTCTGGGTCGTCGCGGCGCTGTCCAGATAGGCGAGCCGTGGGGCGCCCGTGATGATCGGGAACTGGGCGCGTACGGCGGTGTGCCAGGCGCGCAGCTCGTCCAGGGCGGCCGTGCCGGGAGCGTCCGTCGTGGTCATCGGCCGTCACTCCCGCACCAACGGAGCGCCCGCGTCGCGCCAGGCGATGATCCCGCCGCGCAGACTGCGGACGTCGGGGTGGCCCATACGCGTGAGCAGCGCCGCGTATTTGGCGGACTGCTCGCCGACCGGGCAGGCCAGCAGCACCGGCCGGCTCTTGCTGAACGGCAGCCCGCCGCGGACCAGTTCACCGAACAGCTCGTCGACGATGTTGACGGAACCGGCGATGTGCAGGGCGGTGTAGGCGAACGGGCTCCGCAGGTCCACGACGAGCGGCTGGTCCTGCCCGAGCCACCGCACGGCGTCCTCGACGCCGATGTCCGGCGCCCGGCGCGCCTCGGCGTCGGAGAGCGTGGCGACGGAGTTCGGCTGGGGCGGCCGGCCCAGCAGCTCGGGGCGCCGCTGGCGTACGTAGCCGAGGTAGTTCTCGATGCGGTCGCACACGATGAAGACGGCGGTCCGGCGCCCGGCCGGGCGGTCCGGCTCCGACCCCGGCGCCGGACCGGTGTCCAGCTCGCGCAGGTGCCGCACGGCGCCGAAGTACGCGGCCCCGCTGGTCGGACCGGCCAGGACGCCGCACCGCCGGGCCAGGGTCAGCATGCCGTCGATCGCCTCGTCGGCGGTGACGGAGGCGATCGTGTCGTACGTCCGCGGATCGAACAGGCCGACCTCCTGCACCTCGTCGAGGGTGCGGATGCCGGGCACGAAGTCCGCCTTGTGCGAGACCAGCCCGACCACCTCCACCGCGGGGTCGTGCTCCCGCAGCACCCGGGCGACCCCGGTGGACGAACCGGCCGTGCCCACACAGGCGATGAACCAGTCCGGCGCCCGGCCGTCCAGATCCTTGACGATCTCCGGACCGGTGCCCTCGACGTGGGCCTGGGTGTTGCGGTCGTTGAAGTACTGGTCCGTGTACAGGTACGCGCTCCCGGGCTCGGTGAGCGTCTGGTGGAAGTGGGTCAGCGGGTCGTCGGTGTTGGTCGGATCGAGACACTCGGTCTGCCCCGGCAGCTCCTCGACCTCCGCACCCAGCAGCAGGAGGAGGTCCTTGACCTCCGGTATGCGCATCCGGTTCGTGACGGACTTGAAGGGCACCCCGTGCATCCCGGCGAGCACGGCCAGGGCCTTCGCGGTGTTGCCGCTGGACAGTTCGATGACGGTGCGGTCCTCGTCGGCGGCGGCGGGCAGCTGCTGCCGCACCATGTTCCACGCCGCCCGGTCCTTGACCGAGCCGAACGGATTGAGCATCTCCAGCTTGGCGTACAGATCGATGGTGCGCAGGCCGTGCACGGACGGATCGATGCGTACGAGCGGGGTGTTGCCGATGGCGTCGGTGATGCGCTCGAACCTCATGCAGGCCCTTTCGTCCGGCGGTTCACGTACGGCCAGTACTGTTCGTCCAGACACCAGTGCCAGGAGGCGTCCGCGCGGTCCGGGTCGTCCGCCGGCCCGTCCTGCCACACGGCGACCTTGCGGGCGACGGGCTGCTGCTGCGCCTCGTCGGCGCTGAAATCCATGCAGTAGCCGGCCGTGTTCGCGAAGGCGAGGAGATCGCCGGGGCGCGGCGCGGCCGGCAAGTGGACCGCGCGCCGGGTGATCATGTCCGCTTCCAGGCAGAGGTTGCCCGCGAGATAGCACGTCACCGGGCCGGCGTCCGGGCCCTGCCCGCGCGCCTCGCGCGGTACGAGGACGGGGTCGACGAGGACGCCGTGCTCCTCCAGCCCGATGTCGTCGGCGTTCGCGTCCAGGCGCACCAGGAGGTGGGCCCGCTCCGTACCGCGCACCTCCAGCACCCGCGCCAGGGTCACCCCGCACTGGTCCACCAGCGCGCGGCCCGGCTCGGTGTGCAGCTCGTACAGGTTCTCCAGCAGCAGGGTGGCCAGCGGGCGGCCCAGCGAGGGGGCGGGGAGGGACAGGAGGGCGTCCAGGTACTGGGCGCCGGCGGTCGGGCGGTGGGCGGGGTACAGGGCCAGCGCGCCGCGCAGGGTGCCGTTCTCGTTGCGCAGGCCGTAGGTGTGCCGTCGCCAGGTCATGGGCGGGCGGGTGCCCAGCGCGGCGTTGGTCAGTTCCGTCGTGTACCGCTGCCACTGCGCGCCGTCGGCGAGGTAGTCCGTACCGAAGCCGCCGCCGATGTCGACGGCGCGCGGCGCGAAGCCCCGTGCCCGGCACGTGTCCAGGGCCTTGACGCAGCCTTCGAGCGCCACCGCCTTCTCGGCCGGGCTGGTGGTGTCGAGGTGGTAGCCGACGCCCGTCAGCTCCACCGCGTCACTGTGCCGTTCCACCGACTTGAGCAGGCCGTCCAGCTCCCCCTCCGCCGTACCGAAGCGGCTCTGCCGGGTCAGCAGTTTGACGCCGGGGGTGCAGAAGCCGGAGAGGCGCAGCAGGATGCGGACGCGGGGGAGACCGTAATCCCGGACCAGGGTGGCGAGTTCGTCCAGCTCCACCGGGCTGTCGATGTTCACGGTGGTGCCCGAACGGGCCGCCAGCCACAGGAACTGCGGGTTCTTCGGCCCGGTCGCCATGATCCGGTCCGGCACGAAGCCGGAGCCCAGGACGTGCTGGAGTTCGCCGAGGGAGGCGACGTCCACGGCGGCTTCGGTGGCGGCGAGCCGCCGCACCAGGGCGCTGGAGCGGTTCGCCTTGTGCGCGAAGAAGATGCCGCCGCTGAGGTGGTGCCGCCGGTAGACGGCCCGGAAGGCGTCCAGATTCTCGGCGATCCGGTCCGGTAACACCAGGTTCAGCGGCGACCCGAGCCCGCCGGCGAGCGTATGGAGAAACGTCCTTGCGCGCAGCAGGGACGCCAGCCGGGACTCCAACCGCGGTTCGAGGTACAAGGGAACGTCCATACGGAATACTTCCCCCGGTACGGACCGAAGGCCACCTCATCCGCGGAAACGGCCGTCACGGGCCGGCCGCGGACACGACCCGCCCGCCCCCTCAGTCCGTCGCGGTCCGGGACTCCGTCAGATGCCGGACGCCGGAGCGCACCGCCCAGAAGAAGACCGCGAGCGCGAAGGCCGCCACGATCACCGAGTCGTACGGGGCCGGGAGCCGGGCGGAACCCTCGAAGCTGCCCAGCCAGGACAGCACCGTCAGCACCACCAGGTACGTCACCAGCCAGGCGCCGGTGCGCAGTTCGGCGAGCAGCGGCAGCCGCCGCCCGGCTCCGTCCCGGTCGCCGGCGGCATCCGCCTCGCTGTCGCCGGAGCGCCGCATGGCCAGGAAGATCAGCAGCCCGGCGAGGACCAGCGGCAGGGCCAGCCGCAGATTGTGCCAGCCCGACCAGTACACGAACTCGCTCGCCACCACGAAGCTGACGGGTGCGATCCAGCGCAGCCCCGGCACCCAGCCGGTCGTGGTGCTCCGCGGGTCGGCGAGGAAGACCGCGGCGGCGACCGCGGAGGCCCCGTAGATCAGCAGGTACATGTTGCCCATGACGCTGACGATGTCCTGCCAGCCGCCGAACGGCAGCAGGAAGACCACGATCACCGCGAGGTTGACCGCCAGCGCGCGGCGCGGCACACCGTAGCGCTCGTTCACCTTCATGAAGAACCGGGGGATGGTGCGGTTCTTGGCGAGCGCGTAGGTGTGCCGGGCGTTGATGGCGACACCCACGTACGCCGAGCCGCCGGGCGAGATCACCGCGTCCGCGTACAGCAGGCTGGACAGCCAGTGCAGGTTGAGGATCAGCGCCAGCTGTCCGAACGGGGACTCGAAGGACACGCCCTTCCAGCCGCCGCCGAGCACGCTCTCGGGGACGGTGAAGAGGAACGCCACCTGGAGGGCCACATACATCGCCACGGCCAGGGCGATGCCGGTGAGGACGGCGGCGGGGATGTTCTTGCGGGGGTTGCGGGCCTCGCCCGAGAAGTCCAGCGGCGCCTGGAACCCGTTGACCGAGTAGACGATGCCGCCGCCGGCCAGCGCGGTCAGACAGGCGGCGTACCCGTACGGCGCGAAGCCGCCGTGGTCCGTCAGGCGGCCCTCGTGCCAGCCGGAGGCGACGAGCGCGATCACCGTGACCACCGGCACCGCGATCTTGAACACCGAGACGAGGTTGTTCAGCTTCGCGAACATCCGCACCGCGAACCAGTTCAGCGCCGTCAGCACCACGCTGAGCGCGGCGGCGACGCCCACACCGGTCAGGGTGAGGGTGTGGCCGCTGTAGAGACCCGGCACGTAGTGCGCGGCGTACTGCATGATCGCGCTGATCTCGGCGGCGGTGCCGCCCACCGAGAGCAGCACCGACCAGCCCACCAGGGTGCCCACCAGCCGGCCGCCGGCGAGCAGCGGCCAGCGGACCGTGCCGCCGCCCTCGGGCCGCGACGCGCCCAGCTCGATCATGACCAGGGCGACCAGCCCGCACAGCAGCCCCGCGCCGATCCAGGACAGCAGCGAGGCCGGGCCCGCCGTCTGCGCCGCGTACAGGGCGGCGAACAGCCAGCCCGAGCCGACGATGTTGGAGAACCCGATCGCGGTGAGCCCCCAGAACCCCAGGTCCCGGCGCAATCGGCGCTCCTGCGCCAGCACCACCGGCGCACCGGCCCCGTCGACCTCACCCGTCACCTGACCTTCCGACACCGTGCTTCCTCCCTGATGTCCGTTACCGACGGCACGCGCCGTCCGCCGTCGGACGTGCACATGCGGATTCTGCCGGTCCGTCGCGGGGAAAACGCACGTCATGACGCGTGTCCGGGCATCAGGTGTCCGAAATGCGGAGTATGGCGCATGCCCTCCCGCGGCAACTGCGGTGGTGTGCCTGCGGGGAGGGAGGGTGATTACGGCTGTGTGAAATCTGGGATCGGCTGTTCGACCGGCGGCCGCTCACGCCGGGGGAGAGGCGGCACGGCACCGGACGGCGGGACGCGGCGGAGCCGGGCAGGTGGGACAGGGACAGGCCGGAACCGGGCAGGCAGGTGGGGGGCGCGGTCACCGACAGACCGCGCCCCGCCGCCCGCCCGGTCAGCTGCGCAGCGGCCCCTCGCACGTGAAGGACGCGCTCCCGGCCCGGCCGTCGGACCAGACGTCCACGGCCCCGAAGAAGCAGTCCATGTCGGCGAGGTTGTTGGCCGCGGCCCCGGCCCGGTCCAGCAGGAAGTAGTCGACGGTCTCCGACATGTCGCCGAACACCCGATCCGGGTCGCGGGCGTCGGTGAGGTTCGCGGTGATCCGTCCGGTGCAGGTGAAGCGGGCCCGGCCGCCGGTCTCGCCGGTGCCCGTGCAGGCGGGCGTGAGGGACGTGGCCGTGCCGAGAGCGGCCTGGACCTCGGACGCGGCGGCGAAGCGCAGCGAGCCGTTGGGGGTGAAGGTGGTGCTGGGCACGTAGAGGTCGTCGGCCTTCGCGATCTGGGCGTCGAGGAAGGCGTCGTACGCCCGCTGCAGCGTGCCGTCGGCGCCCATCCGGGCCCGCCAGGCGTCGAACCCCTTCGGATCGTCGGCCCGCTGGTAGCCGTACATCTCCCGCAGCAGCGACGGGCGCTGCTGCCACAGGAACTCGAAGAACGTCCCTGCGTAGTTGTAGAAGCGGAAGCCGTCGCCGGCGTAGGTGGCGTGCAGCAGCCGGTCGACGCTCATCCGGGGGCCGCCGCCCGCGGTGTCCGCGATGATGCCCTTGACCAGCGACTTGCGCACCTTGACCCCGTCGTCGCGGGTGCCACCGGCGAAGAACTCGGCGGTGCCCTCGTCCATGGCCGTGGTCAGATCGCCGGTGTACCAGGGCGCGTCGCCGAAGCTGCCGGGCACCGCCCAGCGGCCGTTGAGGTAGTGGGTGTACTCGTGCCGGAACAGCTCTTCGAGGGTGAGCGTGGAGTCCTGCGGCACGCGCCGCTGGTAGGTGTAGAAGGTCGCCCCGTTCTCGATGTAGACGCCGCCGTTGTCGGTGCCCATGCCGGTCAGCAGCGGGTGCATGATCTCGTACTCGGCGCGGGACGCGTACAGGTGGATGTGCAGCGTGGCGTTGGTGTCCCCGGCCAGCGGCGCTTCGGTGCCGAGCACCCGGAAGAACTGCGCCTTGACCCGCTTGCCCGCGTAGTAGAGCTGGTCGACGGTCTTCCGGTCGAGCGCGGTACGCACCTCGATGGCGCCTCGGTCGTAGGTGTACGTGTGGGGGAAGATCTCGTTCTCGATCTGCTGGAGGCAGACGTTGTGGCGCGCGCAGACGCCGTAGTGGTTGAGCCAGCCCGCCACGCCGGCCCACGGGGCGCTGCGGCGGCCGAAGTTGGTCTCCGACACGGTCAGCAGGGTGCCGAGGTCGCTGACGACGGCGGACTTGAGGGCGTCGATCTGCCCGAAGCGGCCGTACTCGCCGAGGGCGTCGCGCACCGCCCAGGCGTTCGCCGTGCCCTTCAGGTGGGTGTGCCCGGAGAAGGCGCGGAAATCGGCGCGGTACGCGGCGTCGGCGGTCACGGCGGCCCGGAAGGCGGTGTCGTTGTTGCCGGGGTACACGCCGAGGTAGTTGACGGTGAGCGCCGCCAGGGCCGCACCACCCCACATCGGGTCCGCGGCGGTCGGTGTGCCGGGCCCCATGGTGCCCAGAACCCGCCGTACGAGAGCCAGTTGGTGCTGGCGCAGGCCCGGCGCGCTCGCCGTGGTGAGGGCCTCCCGCAGCGTCTCGGCGTTGTGCCGGGTGGGTTCGAAGGTGCGGGGCGCGGTCCCGTACGCGGCGACCGCCGCCCGCATCGCCCCGACCGTGGGCGCGTCCGTCACGTCGATCTCGTCGCGCGAGAAGTCGTGGTAGACCACCGCGTGCAGGTAGGTGAACAGCTCGTACAGGTGCGTGGCGTCGGTGGCGTCGTGGCCCGGCGCGAGCGCGCCGATCCGACGGGCGACGGCCTGTACGTGCGCCCGCGACATCGCGGGGGCGAGCCGGGCGTCCCAGGTCCAGATCAGGCCGCGCAGACACCCCTCGACGGTGACGGCCGGGTCGGTGAGGAAGTCCGCGAGGGCCTCCGGGCCGAGGCGGGACAGGGCGTCGAGCGTGCAGGGGGCCGCGGCGCCCGGACGGTGGGTGCCGGGGGTGCCGCGCGACAGGTCGCCGGGGACGTGGCCCCGGGGGACGAGACCGTTGCCGGGCGGCAGATCCCGGGCCGACGGTCTGGGGGCGTCGGCGAACCGGTCGGCGCGGTCGGCCGGGTCGGTGCCGTCCGCCAGGTGGGGGGCGGGGGCCGCCGCGGGCCGGGCGGCCGACGGCCGGGCGGGTGCCGCGCCTTGGGCGGCCTGGGCCGCGGGCAGGACGAGGCCCACCGACAGGACGGCGCTGAGCAGGCCCTTGCGCACAGTGCGTAACGGAAACACCGGCAGCTCCTGTGTAGAGGCGTGTAGCGGCACGTACGCGCATGCGGCAGCAACTCGGCGCACATGGACGGAAGTTGACGCCATATCAGGCCGCGATGCGCCCCGTAACCTAGTAATGTGACATTGCACTGACAACCCGTCGGATGCGCCTTTCGGCTCCCCGGCTGCTCAGTGCACCCGCACCCGCGCCCACAGCGACCGGACGTGCCCCAGATGCCGCGCCATGCATGCCTCGGCCCCGGCGGCGTCGCCCGCCAGCGCCAGGTCCAGCAGCTCCAGATGTTCCTGCGCCGAGGGCAGCAGCTCGCCGCGCTCGTCGAGGCCGGTCAGCCCGTACAGGCGGGACCGCTTGCGCAGGTCGCCGACCGTCTCGACGAGCCGCGCGTTGCCCGAGAGCGCCAGAAAGCCCAGGTGGAAGCGGCGGTCCGCCTCCAGGTAGCCGATGAGGTCGTGCTCCCGCGCGGCGGAGACGATCTCCTCGGCCAGTGGCCGGAGCGCGGCCAGCTCGTCGAGGGGGGCCATCCGGACCACCTGTCCCACGGTCGGTACCTCGATCAGCGCGCGGATCTCCGCGAACTGGTCGAGATCCCGCTCGCTCACCTCGGTGACCCGGAACCCCTTGTTGCGCACCGGCTCCACCAGCCCTTCGCGTGTCAGGTCGAGCATCGCCTCCCGTACGGGCGTCGCCGAGATCCCGAACCCGGCGGCGAGCGCGGGGGCGGAGTGCACCGTGCCGGGGCGCAGTTCACCGGCGATCAGGGCGGCACGCAGGGCGTGGGCGGCCCGGTCGCGCAGCCGTTCCTGTCCGGTGATGGGTCCGAGGTGCTTCACATCGCCCCCTGGGTGGGCCCCTCGCGGGGTCTGCGTACCGGTGTCGGGCAGGTCTCGGGCTGGGGTTCAGCGTACAAGGTGACGTTGCGTCAGAGAGCGTGTGGAGCAGGCGGCTTGGCCGCGCCGCACATCCGATCCCTGGTCCGGTTATGAAGTGTTATGACGAGGTCAGGCGGGCGGGCGGTTCGAAGCCATCTCGCGGAGATGATCACGCCGGCATCGAGGCAGGCCGTACGCGATCTCCGGAACGCGGCGGCAGGCCCCGAGTCGGGCCCCGGAAACGCCGGCCCGCCGCGTCTCAGGGCATCGGGCGGCGGCCCCAGGCGGAGACCATCGGCGCGGTGCCCAGATCGAGGCCGCCCGCGGCGACATGGGCCAGGTGGCGGTCGATCTCCTCGTCGGTGGCCAGCCCCGCGGCGACGAGCGCGCCGCGGACCTGGCGGACGGTGGCCTCCTCCAGCACGGTGCACGCGGGCGAGGTGATCGGGAAGTAGGCGTCGGCCTCGACGTCCGTCAGCCCGGCCTCGCGCAGCAGCCGGGGCAGCTTGCGCCCGTACGACAG
The DNA here is from genome assembly GCF_042732265.1 of Streptomyces sp. NPDC059788. NCBI lineage: Bacteria > Bacillati > Actinomycetota > Actinomycetes > Kitasatosporales > Streptomycetaceae > Streptomyces > Streptomyces sp. NPDC059788. Next base: position 67,846 of record NZ_JBHWHY010000027.1, read on the forward strand.
GTCCGCGCCGCGCTGCCGCATCAGCTCGCGGAAGCCGCGCCGCAGCCTGTTGGCCAGCTCCTGCTCGGGCCCGTACTCGTCGGGGCAGATCAGCGGCTGCAACGCCGGGTCGCCGTCCTCCAGCACCAGCCATCCACCGGGGCGCAGCGCTTCGACCATGGACCGCAGGGCCCGGTCGCGCTCGGCGAGGTGGACGAGCACGAGCCGGGCGTGGATCAGGTCGAACGGCCCCCCGGCGGGCGGTGCGTCGGCCGTCACGTCGTGGCGCAGCACCTCGAAGCCCGCTGCCCCGCGCATCCAGGAGGTGTCGATGTCGGTGGCCACCACATGCCCGCTCGGGCCGACTCGCCCGGCCAGCCACGAGGGCACGGCGGGCCCGCCGGCGCCGACCTCCCAGCACCGCCATCCCTCGCCGACCCCGACGGTCGTGAAGTGCCGGAACGTCGAAGGGTCGAAGAGTTCCGACAGTGCGGTGAACCGCCTTCCCGCCTCGGCCTGCCGATTGTCCAGGAGGTAGCCCTCGCCGGAAGGGTTCCGCGTCTCCGGTGTCATGGCCCGATCATCGCATTCCGCCGTGGGACGGCGGCTGTCCGGCCGGCTTCCGGCCCGGATCGCGACGCCCTTCACGAGGCCCTACGGCGCGCCGCTCTCCGGAGGCGTCGGCGTTTGGGGACGGCCGCCTTCCATCGGCGGACTGCCGTCCGTCGGCGAGGCACCGTCCGTCGGCGGGGTGTCGTCCGCGGCGCGGCGGCGGTCCGGGTCCGCCGGGCGGACGGTGAGTTCGGCGACGGCGCCGCCGTCGGGGGCGTTGGAGAAGCGCAGGGTCGTACCGAGGACGCGGGCCTGGCCCACGGCGATCGTCAGACCGAGGCCGTGCCCGCCGCCCTTTCTGCCGTCCCCGGGGCGGCTGCGGAAGCGCTGCGGGCCCTCGGTGAGCAGTTCGTCGGGGTAGCCGTCACCGTGGTCGCGCACCGTGACGACGGGCCCGTCCACGGTCAGGACCACCGGCGGACGGCCGTGCTTGTGCGCGTTGGCGACGAGATTGCCCAGTACGCGTTCCAGTCGGCGCTGGTCGGTCTCCACCCGGCAGTCCCGCACCACCCGCACCTCGGCGGTGAGCCCGGTGGCCCGTACCGCGCGCTCGGCCAGCGGTCCCAGCGGATGTACGTCGAGGTCGGCGCGTTCCACCTCCGCGTCCAGCCGGGAGATCTCCAGCAGGTCCTCGGTCAGCCGGCGCATCGCCTGGACGCGTTCCTGCACCATCTCCGTGGGCCGCCCCGCGGGCAGCAGCTCGGCGGCCGCGTGCAGGCCGGTCAGCGGAGTACGCAGCTCGTGGGCGACATCGGCGGTGAAGCGCTGCTCGCTGTGCAGTTTGCTCTGCAGGCTCGCGGCCATCGCGTCGAGCGCGGCGGCCACGGCGGCGGTCTCGTCCCGGGCGTACTCGGGGCGCCGCGCGCGCGGATCGTCCACCCGGGCGTCGAGGTCGCCGGTGCTGATCCGTCGCGCCACCTGCGCGGTGCGGTGCAGGCGCCGGGTGACGCTCTGGGTGGCGTAGAGGCCGACGATCAGGGTGAGGGTGATCGCGACGGCCGCGGACCCGATGATGGCCTGGTCAAGTCCGCTGATGACGGCCGCCCGCTGGCTGTAGTCCTGGGCGACGGCGAGGGCCTTTCCGTCGGCCGGTGTCACCGCCCACATGGCCGGGCGGTCCCCGTGCTCGCCGAGCTGGGTGCCGCGCTCGCCCCGGCGCGCCATGTCCCGCAGCGCGGGCGGCAGATCCGGTGGGTCCAGCCGCGCGTCGCGGCCGAGCGGTTCCCCGGCGACGTACGCCTCGGCCACCGACTCCAGCCGCGTCAGAGCCGCGCCGCGCGCCTGGTCCTCGGTCTGCCGGCTCACCAGGGCGTGCACCAGGACGCCGAGCACCGTGGCCAGGAAGCAGCACATGACCATGATGAACAGGACGGCCTTCCACCGCAGCGTCGCCGTCCAGGACGGCATGCGCAGCCGCTTGCGCGCGCGTGCCCCGGCCGTACCGGCGCTCACCGTACGCGGCCGTGAGCGGGGGAGGTGCACAGTGGTTCCAGTCGGTGGTTACGGGAGCGCGGGCCGGGAGGTAACCCTACGTCGAACATGATGTTGGCTCCCCTCCGTTGCGGCAATCCGGCGATTGCGTAACAAACGTCCATAAAATCTTGGATGAAGCCGTTACACAGGGGAGCCGATACGCAAGGGAGCCGATACGCGGCGCAGCCGGTACCGCATCGGTGGCAAGTCTTCGCCCCCGGCAGGGCGCGGCAAGCGGCCCCGCCGCGGGCGAAAGGCCCGTGGCGGGGCCGCTTCGGTCCCCGTCCCTCAGCCGAGCAGGCTCGCCTTGAGGTGGGTGTGCAGCTCCGCGGGCGGGCCTTCCAGCAGTTCGTCGGCGACTTCCACCTCGACCAGCTGCTGACCCGGTCCGGCCACCAGCGCGACCTGTTCCGGGGCGGATTCGCCGGAGGCGGCGGCCGGGCCCTGCGTGGTGCCCAATACGGCGCCGGAATCGTCGAGCAGTACCTGAATCGTGGCCATGGCTACACGCTCCCGCCGCGCCATTGGAAGGTGACGGTCAGGGGTCCGGCATTACGGACCCTGGCCCGGTAGGAAAGGTGACTGTTGCCGTCCAGTACTTCACCGATCTCCGTGGTGAACAAGAGCCCGTTGGGGTTGAGCGGGCGGGCCTGAATCAATTGCGGGCCGACGTCCCCGCTGCCGCCCCAGTTGAAAAACCATTCCTGTGTGGCACCCGGTGCGATGGTGCCTCCTCCGACGGTCCACGCCATGCCGTGCTCCTCGCTCGTAGAACTCGTGGTCGGATTTCTCCCGGCCCGTACGCGTGCGGAAGACCGCAGGCGGGGCGCGGGACGGCAAGCGTCACGGGTATGCGGCGGCCGGGCAAGAGGAAGGCGGAATTCACGCGCGAAGCGGCAGGGAAATAGCGCATCCGCGTGGACGCGGTGAATGCGGCGGGCTGCCCGGCTACGCCCGACGGAGGAATCCGTCGCTGCCGTCCGTGACGCAGTGCCGGAGGTGATACTTCGCAGAGGATGGGCGTTATGAATGGCCGGCCCGGAATCCGGATGGGGCGCGGGGCCGTACGCGTGCGGGATAAGCGGAACTTTCCCCAAAGCATGACCCCGAGGGAATGTCCCGGTCAGCCGCGTCCCGCCGCGGCCGGTATCGCCGCCGACACCAGCGTCACGGCGGCCGCGCGGGCGCGCAGGGCCGCGTCGGGGTCGCCGCCGATCGTGGCCGTGGTGATCGCGCCGTCGATCAGCAGCGCCAGCTGTCCGGCCAGCGCCGCCGGATCGGCGACGGGAATCTCCCGCACGAGAGCGGCGACGTACGCGTGCACGGCGTCCTTGTGGTCGCGTGCGGCGCGGGCGGCGCCCTCCGACACGGCGCCCAGTTCGCCGAAGGCGTTGATGAAGGCGCAGCCCCGGAAGTCCGGTGCGGCGAACCAGGTGTGCAGCCAGTCGAACACGGCGGCCGGCGCGTCCTCCGGCGTGGCGGCGTGCTCCCGTACGTAGCCGGCCAGGGCCGCGCGCCAGTTCTCGTCGCGGTGCCGCAGGTACGCCGCCACCAGCTCGTGCTTGGCGGGGAAGGACTGGTACAGCCGCTTCAGGGACACGCCGGACGCGGCGCGGATCTCGTCCATGCCCACGGCCTGGATGCCGCGTGCGTAGAACAGCTCCCCGGCGGCGTCGAGCAGCCGTACCCGGGCTTCTTCCTGCTGCACAAGGCCTCCCGCTTTCGCCGAGAACGATCGTTCTCTAGAGTAGCGGACGACACGGAGAACGGCCGTTCTCCGTGTGGTTCCCCCTGCAAGGAGTCCGCCATGGCACCACGCCCCCCGCTCCCGCCGTTCGACCGGGAGACCGCGCTGAAGAAGGTCCAGGCCGCCGAGGACGCCTGGAACACCCGCGACCCCGAGCACGTCGCGCTCGCCTACACCGAGGACTCGGTCTGGCGGAACCGGGGCACGTTCCTCACCGGCCGCGACGCGATCACGGCCTTCCTCCGCGACAAGTGGGCGCGGGAACTCGACTACGCCCTCCGCAAGGAGCTGTGGTCCTTCCAGGGCGACCGGATCGCGGTCCGGTTCCAGTACGAGTTCCACGACGCCGCGGGCCAGTGGTGGCGGGCCTACGGCAACGAGCTGTGGGAGTTCACCGACGAGGGCCTGATGCGGCGCCGGGAGGCGAGCATCAACGACGTGGCGATCGGTGCGGCCGAGCGGCGCATCTTCGGCCCGCGGCCGGCGGAGGAGGCCGGGGCGCCCATCCCGGTGTGGTGAGCTGAGCGCGGTGCCGCGGCGCCCTGGGCCCCGTGTCCCAGGGCTTCGCGACGCACTCCGCCCCGCCGGGAGTCCCGGCGGGGCGGAGCCGTGTGCTGGTTCGGCGGACCGTTGACGACGACGGGCGCGCCGGAGGCTACGTCAGGTGACGCCTACTTCACGTTGATCGCGGTCCAGGCGGCCGCGACCGTCTTGTACTCGGTGCTGTTGGCGCCGTACAGGTCGGCGGTGGCCTTCAGCGTGCCGGTACGGGCGCCCGCGTACTTCGTGGTGGAGGTGAAGTACGTGGTCAGCGCGCGGTACCAGATCTTCTCGGCCTTGTCGCGGCCGATGCCGGTGACCTTCGAGTTGTCGTAGGTCGGGCTGTTGTAGGTCACGCCGTTGATCGTCTTCGTGCCGCTGCCCTCGGACAGCAGGTAGAAGAAGTGGTTGGCCGGACCCGAGGAGTAGTGCACGTCGACGCCGCCCAGCGACGAGGACCAGTAGTCCTTGGACGCGCCGTCCTTGGAGGGCTTGTCCATGTAGCGCAGCGGCGTGCCGTCACCGTTGATGTTGATCTTCTCGCCGATGAGGTAGTCGCCCTTGTCGGCCGCGTTGTTGGCGTAGAACTCGGTCGCCGTGCCGAAGATGTCGGACGTGGCCTCGTTCAGGCCGCCGGACTCGCCGCTGTAGTTGAGCTTGGCGGTGGCGGCGGTGACGCCGTGGCTCATCTCGTGCGCGGCCACGTCCAGCGCGGTCAGCGGGTTGCTGTTGTTCTGGCCGTCGCCGTACGTCATGCAGAAGCAGGAGTCCTGCCAGAAGGCGTTGACGTAGCTGTTGCCGTAGTGGACGCGGGAGTAGGCGCCCTTGCCGTCGTTGCGGATGCCGTTGCGGCCGAGGACGTTCTTGTAGAAGTCCCAGGTGACCGCCGCGCCGTAGTGCGCGTCGACGGCCGCGGTCTGCCGGCCGCCGCCCCACTTGTCGTCGGCGTCGGTGAAGAGCGTGCCGGTGCCGGACGTGCCCTGGCGCAGGTCGTACGTCTTGTGGCCGCCCCGGGCGCCGTCGGTGAGGTTGTAGGTGCTGCCGCTCTTGGTGGTGGTGAGCGGGACGGTGCCGCTGTACGAGCTGGTGCCCGTACCGGTCTCGATCGCCTCGTCCTGGAAGAGCTTGGCGCCGGTCTTCGCGTCGGTGACGACGTGCAGCTCGCTCGGCGTGCCGTCCTTCTGGACGCCGGTGACCACGGTCTCGTAGGCGAGCACGGGCTTGCCGGAGGCGGCCCAGATCACCTTCTTGGGCGCGGCCTGGGCCTGCGTCTTGGCGTTCTTCTCGGCGGCGGACGCGGACAGCGCGCTCTTCTTGGCGGCTGCCGCCGGCTGCGCGGCGTCGGTCGTGGCGACGGCTATCTTGGCCTCGGTCGCCTTGGTGACCGTACGGGCGCCGCTCTTCTTCTCGTGTACGACCAGGTCCCCGCCGAGGACCGGCAGGCCCTCGTACGTGCGCTCGTAGCGCGTGTGCACCGTGCCGTCCGCGTCCTTGATGACGTCGCGGACGATCAGCTTCTCCTGGCCGCCGAGGCCGATCTTCTGCGCGGTGACGGCGGCGTCCGCCTGTGCGCTCTTGATCGCGGTCACGCGCTGCTGGGCGGACAGCGCGACGGCGGTGGCGCCGGTCGCGGCGTCGGGCTGGGCGGTCGCCGATCCGGTCTGGACGGCGACCGCGACCATCGCGGCGGAGGCGACGAGGGCGGCGGCACGGAGGGTGTGCTTGCGGGGGGTGGAGGTCATGCGTCTCAACTCAGTCTCCTAGCGCGGGCCGCGTGGGTACGGCCCGAATGAGGGGGAGGGCGGGCCCTGTCGGGCCGCCCGGTGGTGCAGGAGTGAATCGAGAGGAGAGTGCCATCACTTGACCGTCCTTGTCAGGTCTTCAACAAGGATTTCACATGGGGTTTGACGAAATGCGGTTGTTTGTCAGCGATTTATGGTCGCCTGGAGACCGAATTTGTGAACAGTTCTGTGAACGTGACGCGGGGTCCGACGCCCCGCCAGGGGATGTCCGGCGCACCGGCGGACAGCGTCGCCACCGCACGCCGAAGGCCCGGCACCCCCTCGGGTGCCGGGCCTTCGTACCGGAACGGGTGTGCAGCCTCAGGAGGTGGGCAGCTTCGCCGACCAGGCCGTCACGGACAGCGTGCCGTTGTCCACGTCCTGGTCGAACGGCAGCACGTTGTGCGCGTTGCCGCCCGTCGGCGAGACCTGCAGGTACTTGGCGTGCGCGGTGCCCGCGCCGGTGTGCGTCCACACCAGGTCGGCGTAGGCGCTCCCGCCCGGCTTCAGGGTCACCTGGTGCACGCCCGGGTCCTTCGCGAAGTACGTGTCACCGTGCCGCGCCGTCGTCTTGAGCGCCGTGTGACCGGCACCCTCCAGCGCCAGGCCCGGGTAGCCGGATATCGCGCAGGTGGTCTTGCCGGTGTTGCGCACCTGCAGATACGTGCCGGCGTGGTTCATCCCGGCCTGGCTCCCGCCGGCGTCCGTCGTGGTGATCTTCAGCGTCCCCGGTTGGCACGCTCCGGCACCCGCCTGCCCGGCGTCGGCGGCGGAGGCGATCCCCGCGCCCGCCCCCGCGGTCAGGGCGACGGCGGCGGCAACGGCGGCAGCGGTACGCAGACCACGCATGGTCGATCAACTCCCTCTTCCCCGGCATTCCGGGGGAAACGATCGGTAATGCACCCACCCGCCTGCCCCGTACACGTAACTCGACACGTATACGGCGCGGCGGCGGGCCGGTACGGCCATCCTCGATGTGACTCCACCCTGGGCGCGGGCGCTGATGATCGACTAACACCCGGCTAACGTCCCGGCAGGCGGTGGCCTGAAGGCGACCCGGCAGGTCTTCCCCGTACGGTCAGTGACCGCCCGCGAGTTCACCGCTGAGCGACTGGTGCATCTTCGCGCTGTTGTTGTTGAGCCCGACGATCTCGACGGTCTTGCCGCGCCGGGCGTAGCGGGCCTCCACGGCGTCCAGTGCGGCGACGGAGGAGGCGTCCCAGACATGGGCGCCGGTCAGGTCGACGACGACCTTGTCCGGGTCGCCCGCGTAGTCGAAGCGCGTGACCAGCTCGTTGGACGAGGCGAAGAAGAGTTCGCCGGTGACGGAGTAGACGACCTGGGTGCCGTCCGGGTCGGTCACCGCCGTGACGTCGACCAGGTGGGCGACGCGGCGGGCGAAGACGACCATGGCGGCCAGCGTGCCCACGACGACACCGATGGACAGATTGTCGGTGGCCAGCACGACCGCGACGGTGATCACCATGACGGCGGTCTCGCCCGGCGGCAGCCGCCTGAGCGTCGCCGGCCGGACGGAATGCCAGTCGAAGGTGCCGACCGACACCACGATCATCACGGCGACCAGCGCCGCCATCGGAATCCGGGAGACCACCGGCCCCAGAGCGATGCACAGCACGAGCAGGAAGAACCCGGCCAGAAAGGTGGACAGCCGGGTGCGCGCCCCGTTCTTCACGTTGATCATCGTCTGGCCGATCATCGCGCAGCCGCCCATGCCGCCGAAGAAGCCGGTGACGATGTTGGCGATGCCCTGGCCCACGCACTCACGCGTCTTGTCGGAGCGGGTGTCGGTCATCTCGTCCACCAGCTTGGCCGTCATCAGCGATTCCATGAGCCCCACCACGGCCATCGCCAGCGCGTACGGCGCGATGACGGTCAGCGTGTGCAGGTCGAACGGCACGTCCGGCAGGCCGGGCACGGGCAGTGAGGAGGGCAGCGTGCCCTTGTCGCCGACGGTCGGCACGGCGATCCCGGCCGCGACGGTGATGACGGTGAGGATCACGATGGACACCAGGGGAGCGGGCACCGCCCTGGTCAGCCGCGGGAAGAACACCAACAGCAGCAGCCCCGCGGCGAACAGCGGATACACCGGCCACGGCACGTCGTACAGATTCGGTATCTGGGCGGTGAACAGCAGGATGCCGAGCGCGTTGACGAAGCCGACCATCACCGAACGGGGCACGAACCGCATCAGTTTGGCCACCCCCAGCGTCCCCAGCGCGATCTGGAAGACACCGGCGAGGATCACGGTGGCGATCAGATGGCCGAGGCCGTGCTCCCGGGTGACGGGCGCGACGACCAGGGCCACGGCACCGGTCGACGCGGAGATCATCGCGGGCCGCCCGCCCGCGAACGCGATGACCATGGCCATGGTGCACGCCGCGAACAGCCCCACCTTCGGATCGACCCCGGCGATCACCGAGAACGAGATCGCCTCGGGAATCAGGGCCAGACCGACGACCAGACCGGCCAGCGCCTCGGTGCGCAGCACCTTCGGGGACAGCCACGGCGGGCGGAAGCCACGCAGCCGCGCGGCCGGGGACGGAGCGGAGGAGGACAAGAGGGGGCCCTGTCGTACTAGGGCACGCCCGGCGGCGCCGAGGCGTGCGGAGACATCGCAAAGGACTCTACTCTACCCTAACGTTAGGGTAGAGTTCCTCGTCGGGCTGGTGGATCGTTGCATGGTTGGGCGATGGGATCGGCGGCCCCGGGGTGGGGGACTGGCGCCGAAGACAACGGGCCCGGCGACGGGCGGGAAAGGGCACCTCGTGAACGGCGAGCACATGCAGATCGGCGAGGTCGCCGCGCGTACGGAACTGTCGCTGCGCACCATCCGCCATTACGAGGAGACCGGTCTCGTCATCCCCTCGGCCCGCTCCCAGGGCGGCTTCCGCCTCTACACGGAGGCCGATGTCGCCCGCCTGATGGTCATCCGCCGGATGAAGCCGCTGGGGTTCAGCCTGGAGGAGATGCGCGAGCTGCTCGCCGCCACGGACCGTCTCGATGCCGGCGCGGACCTGTCCGACGACGAGCGGCGCGAACTCCTGGCGCGGCTGCGCGGCTTCGAAGAGGCCGCCCAGCGGCGGGTTGTGGACCTGCGGACCCAACTGGCGCGGGCGGAGGAGTTCGCCGCCACGCTCCGCGACCGGCTCACGCGCGGCGCCGCCTCGTAACGGCATCGGGCCCTGGTCCCTGGGCCCTGGGGGCGCTGGGCCATGGGCCGGCCGGGATGGATACTGATCTTCATGCGTATCGACTTCGACCCCGAACAGTTCGACCGGCAGGGCTTCTACCGGCTGCTCACGGCGACCGTGGTGCCGCGGCCCATCGCCTGGGTGTCCACCGTCTCCGCCGAGGGCGTGGCCAATGTGGCCCCGCACTCGTTCTTCACCATCGCCTGCGTCGCGCCGCCCATCCTGCAGTTCTCGGCCGTCGGCCGGAAGGACACCCTCCGCAACGTCGAGGAGACCGGGCAGTTCGTGGTGAACTTCGCGCCGGAGGAACTCGCCACGAAGATCAACGAGACGGCGACCGACTTCCCGCACGGGGTGAGCGAGTTCGACGAGGTGGGCCTGACCGCCGAGCCGAGCCTGCGGGTGAAGCCGCCGCGGGTCGCCGCTTCCCCGGTGGCGTTCGAATGCGAACTGCACAGCACGACGCGGTTCGGCGACTCCACCGTCGTCTTCGGCCGGGTGGTGCACGCGGTCGTGGCGGAAGAGGTCATGGCCGACGGACACCCGGAGGTCCGGAAGCTGCGCCCGCTGTCCCGGCTGGGCAGGGACGAATGGGGAACGCTCGGCGACGTACGGGACATCTCCCGCATCCGGCACGCGGACTGGCAGGGACCGGCCGCGGGACCCGACCGGGACTGACTGCGGTTGACCGGTGTTGACTTGTCCTGACCGGTATTGGCTGGCGCTGACGGGGCTGGACCGGGCTGACCGGGGCGGCTGGTACGGGCGGGTGGTTCAGGGGAGCGGCCCGGTGGAGTAGCGCATTTCCACCCCCTCCCCCTGGCGTCCACTTCCGCATCACCCTGGTCTCCGAGACTCTTCGGTGACCCGGCCCGCAGGCGTAGCGGGCCACCGGCCACTGGAGATGCGATGACGAGATCGACGGGTTGCTCCGCCGCGGTGCCGGACCCGCTGCCGGACCCGGGTCCGGGGTCGACGGAGGTGCCGGGAGGGGACCCCACCGGCGCCGTGCGCGCCTCCGTGAGCCCGTTCAGCCGCCGCGCGGCCCTGCGCGTGGTCGCGGCCACGGCGGTCGGCACGCCCGCCCTGGCGTACGGCGGCGGCACCGCGCACGCCTCCCGGGGCGACCGGCGGCTGCGCACCATGACGTTCAACCTCCGGTACGCCTCGAACGAGCGGCCCAACTCGTGGCCCGAACGGCGCCCGGTGATGCGGGAGTTGCTGCACCGGGCCGCGCCGCACCTGCTCGGCACCCAGGAGGGCCTCTACCACCAGTTGCAGGACATCGCGGAAGACCTCGGCGACGACTACGCCTGGCTGGGCACGGGCCGGGCCGGCGGCAGCCGTGACGAGTTCGCCGCCCTTTTCTACGACATCCACCGGCTGACTCCGGTCGAGTACGACCATTTCTGGCTCTCCGACACCCCGTATCTGATCGGTTCCACGACCTGGGGCAACACGGTCATCCGGATGGCGACCTGGGTGCGTTTCCGGGACCTGCGCACCGGCGGCGAGTTCTACGCCCTCAACACCCACCTCGACCACCTGAACCAGTACTCGCGCGAGCGCTCCGCCACCCTGATCACCGACCGGCTCCGGGCGCTGGACCCGGCACTCCCGCGCATCGTGACCGGCGACTTCAACGTCCCCGCGCACCGCAACCCCGTGTACGACACGATGCTCGCCCGGGGCGGGCTGGTGGACAGCTGGGACACGGCCGACTCGCGCAGCACCCTGTACGCCACGTACCACGGCTACCGGCCGCTGGTACGGGACGGCGAACGGATCGACTGGATACTCACCTCACCGACGGTCCGGACGCACCGCGCCGTGATCGACACGTTCTCCGAGGACGGGCAGTTCCCCAGCGATCACCTGCCCGTGCGGGCCCTGCTGGAACTGCCCGCCTGAGAGCCGGGAGCGGAACGGTGGCGGCCGTCGCCGCCACCTCCGCCGCGTACCCGGAGTCCGGCCAGCAGGTCGTGCGTCGCGGCCGCCACCGCGTCCACGGCCTGCTCGAACACCTCCCGGTTGTGCGCGGCCGGCGCACGGAACCCGGAGACCTTGCGGACGTACTGGAGAGCCGCCGCCCGGATGTCGTCCTCGGTCACGTCGGGCGTGGCGGGCGGTCGGAGCGTCTTGATGCTGCGGCACATACCTCCAGTGTGCCTCCGCGCCCCGCCCGGAACGGCGCGTTCGGCTCATCCATTCGGACAAAGGTTCACCATCGGGTACGCGGCCTGCTCACTCTCGCGCCTCCTCTGATGAAATGCCGACATGAACGATCCGGACCACGCACTGCACCCCGGCGATCCGGCCGGTACGAGCCACTCACAGGACGGCACGAGCCGCCCCCGAGCCGGTACGCGCCCCCAGACCGGTACGCGCCACCCGCAGGCCCTCGACCCCGCAGTCCGTGACCGCCTGGCCACCGAGCGGATCGCCTGGCTGTGCACCCTGCGCCCGGACGGCTCCCCGCACGTCACACCCGTCTGGTTCGTCTTCCTGCGGGACACCTGGTGGATCGGCGCGGACCGCGCCTCGGTGAAGGTCCGCAACGTCGGGCACGATCCGCGGGTCTCGCTGGCCCTGGAGGGCGGCGAGGCCCCCGTCGTCGCCGAGGGACGCGCCAAGGTGTGGCACGTCCTGCCGGACGGCGGCATCTCGGACGGCTCACACACCTCGCGCACGTCGCCCGAGGTGGTCGCGGCCTTCCTCGCGAAGTACGACTGGGACGCGACCGCCACCCTCCCGTCGGCTTCGGGCCGGGTGCTGTTCGAGGTGCCGGTCGGCCGCTGGCTGCTGGCAGGCACGGCCCAGTAGCCCCCCGTAGTCCCAGCAAGCCCCGGTAGCCCCGTAGCTCTCGGCGGCCCGCGATTCCGCACCGGTGTGCCCGGACCCTGCTCCGACCTGCCCCGGGTCCCGGGCTACTCCAGGCCGGTGACCCGGAGCGTGATGTTCAGGCGCCCGCTCGTCAGCCCCGTCGCGGGGTCACCGGTCCCCGGACGTACCTTGGTCACCCCGTGATAGGCGAACCGCGACGGCCCGCCGAAGACGAACAGATCGCCGGAGGCCAGTTCGAGGTCGGTGTAGGGGCGGTTGCGGGACTCGGTGTTCCCGAAGCGGAAGACGCAGGTGTCACCGATGCTGAGGGAGACGACCGGAGCGCCGGACCGTTCGTCCTTGTCCTGGTGCATTCCCATCTTGGCCTGACCGTCATAGAAATTGATCAGAGCCGTGTCCGGTGTGTAGTCGTCTCCGGCGGCGGCGTCCTCGTACGCGTCGACCAGCGCCGCCCGGCCCAGCTCGGCCAGCCAGTCAGGGAACGCGGCGACCCGGGCACCGTTGACGTCGTCCGCGGTGCGCTTGTACGCGTACGGCTGCCAGTGCCAGCCGAGGCACACCGTCTGTACGGACATCACGCCGCCACGCGGCAGCCGGGTGTGCCGGATCGGCACCGGCCCCCGCGCCCAGCCGCGGCAGGCGGTGACCAGCTCCCGCTGCCGCTCCGGGGACAGCCAGCCGGGTACGTGCACCGCGCCCGGCGCGGGCCGGGTCCGTGCGCGCTCCGTACCTCCGAAGCCGGGCAGCGGCGTGTTCACTACAACCTCACTCCCGGTCGGCGCGCGGGGCGTGCGCTCCCGTCACGCCTCCCACCCCATTTTCCTCCCCCATCTCCCCGCGCGACTCCCGGGGCCGCTACTCCGCGGGCTGCACGGGCGCCGGGGGCCCCGGCTCCGCGATCAGCGCGACGCCGATCCGCCGGAAGCCGAGCCGCTCGTAGATCCGCGCGACATCGTCGTTGTTCGCCGACAGGAACACCGTACGGACGCCCCGCTCACGGGCGTCGGCCACCAGCGCGGCGGTGACCGCGAGGCCCAGGCCACGGCGGCGGGCGCTGGGCAGCGTGCCCACGCCGACGACCTCGCTGACCGCGCCGACCGGCTGATGCTGCCCCGCGCACAGCGCCGCGCCGTCCTCCTCCGCCACCGCCACGACGGTGAACCCGCTGCGTATGCGCTCCGCCACGAAGTCCACCGAACCGTCCTCGACGAGCCGCCGGGCCGACTCCGCGAGCTCCCGGGCGCCCGCCGCGCCGGTCCGGGTGTCCGGCTGTCCGAAGGCGACATGCGGTACGGCGACGGCGTGCGGCAACGCCGGATCGCCGTCCTCCAGCACACGGACCCGCACCGATGCCCCGGCCGCGACCGCCGCCTCGGGCGCCCGGCCGTCATCCAGGTCGAGGGCGAGCAGCGGGTGCTCGTGCACCACCAGCCCCGACTCCTCCACCGCGGAGCGCAGCAGTGGCGCGTTCTCGGCGACCCACTCGAAGCTCTCGGGCAGCCCCAGCTCCCGCTGCCGGGCCCGCACGCGCGTGACCTCGGCGGCGCTCGGCGCCTCACCCGACCGGCCCAGGGCCGGTCGCGCGTAGTACGGCCAGCCCCGGCCCTCGCGGACGAAGAGCGTCAGCGTCCCGAAGTCCTCGGCGCGCGCGGCACTGCGCGGTACGGCGTCGTAGTACTCCTCGATCCGGGCGAGCAACTGCTCCAGCAGCACGTCGGCGGGGCGGTGGTCATCGATTTCTGCGTTCACACCCGCATGGAAGCAGTGGCAAGCGGTGCACCGCCAATGGTTTGTGACCATGCGTCGGGTGCGGGTGCGGGTGCGGGCTGGGGGCTGAGGCGGTCGCCCGCTGTCGCCGGCCGCGGCCGGCTCAGACGACCTCGACGACGCCCCCGCGCACCGCCCGCGTCCATATCTCCAACAACCGCGCGTACTCCGCGCGGTCCTCAGCCGTCCACGACCGGCCACGGCGGGCGCGCACGAACTGCCGGATCGCTTCGTTCGCGTCGGCGGCCGGGGGCGTGCCCGTGGAAGGGGGAGGAGTTGGGGGCATGTCGTCCATGCTAGGGGCGGGCACTGACAACGCTCCCTCGCCGAAGTGTCCCCGTCCGCCGTACCGCTGCGCCGGCGTGGCCACATGCGCCGTACATATGCGGCTGACCTGCCATGACCGGTGCGCGCCCGCCGCGCGCAATGCTCCATATGTGTCCAGACCCACACTCTCCGTCTCCGCCCGGACCCGCCCGTGTGCCGTCCGGGCTTCCCAACGGCCGCCCCCACGCGACCACCGCCGCCGCCCGGCCCCCAACCGGCCCCGCCCGCCCACCTCCACCCACGCACCCCCTCCACCCACCCCCTTCCCCTCTCGCCTCCCCTCCGGCCTCCCACTAGGCCAACCGGGTAAATCGGGAGAAAAGCCGCGTTTCTCCTTTCATATGATCACGCGCCAAGGGTTGAATCGACGGTGTCAGTCACTCTCAGCACGCCTCAAAGGAGGATGTGGGTATGCGTTCTGTCATGCGTCCGCTCTTCGTCGGCCTCGCGGTGGTGGGCCTGTCCGCCGCCGGCGCCGTCACGTCCCAGGCCCACGGTCACGACGACGACCTCGTCAACATCAGCAAGTACACCAACGCGCCGAGCTTCGCCTCGCACAACTGGGGCAACGGCAACTGGAACTCGGCGGCCCGATTCGGGGACCTGGCGCAGGACTGATTGCCCCAGCGCCTTGGTGGTGGGCACATCCGGCATCCCACCGGGTGTGCCTACCGGCACGCGGACGGACCGGGCGAGGCGCCTCTCCCGCCTCGCCCGTCGTTCCGCGGCCCAGGACGCCGGCATCATGACGCCCAGCGACCCCCCTCCCGAGCAGCAGGTCGCCCTGCTGCAATCGCGGCTGCAGCAACTGCAGTTCGAGATCGCACAACTCGCCCGCAGGCGTGACGAACTCGAAACCGCGCTCAAGTACGTGGTCGACAAGGCGGGCGGTGCGGTGACGGTGACCCGGCAGGACCGTGACCGCCTGCGCGCCGTCGGCCGCGTACACATGAGGTTCGATCCCGCCGACGGCTGCTGGTACTACGAACTCCACTGAAGCGGCCCCTGCTCCGGCCGCGGCGCGTGAAATTCCCTTCCCCAGCTCCTTTCAACGGCTCCGAACCGGGTATCACACAGAAAACCCACCCCCATTGTGTGCCCCGGAGCCGCAGATGCAGCATGCCCTGCCCATGCCCGGCGACATAGGCCTCACCCAAATCAGCGGCAATGTGGGCCGCTTGATCCGCATCGGCCAGTGGCTGAACGGAAACGGGTTCGGTGATTACCAGCACGCCTTCCTCGTACTCCCCGACGGAATGCTCCTGGAAGCCGAACCCGGCGGTGCGACCATCCGCCCCCTGTCGTCCTACGACGGCGCGAACGTCCTGTACGTATGCCCGCAAGGGCTCACCGACAGCCAACGCGACGCGGTCTGCGCCGCCGGCCGCCGCTACGAGGGCGTCCCGTACAGCTTCCTCGACTTCCTGGCCATAGCCGTCCACCGGCTGCGCCTGCCCTTCCCCGGCCTGCGACGCTATGTCGCGGCCACCGGCCACATGATCTGCTCGCAACTCGTCGACCAGAGCTACCGCGACGCCGGAATCCACCTCTTCGACGACGGCCGCTGGCCCGGGTACGTGACGCCCATGGCCCTGTACGAACGCCTGGCCCACTGACCCGTACGTCGGCGGGACCGCGGCGGAAACCGGTCACGGTCCGGCGAAAAGCCGACCTCGCCCTGTGATCGTTCTCGGGTAATGTCATTCCGCCGTCGGGCTCCGATTCCCGCGCCCGCGTTGCCGCCGGTGCCCCGGACCGACTGGTTGTCAGGCCCGTCCCGCGATCCAGGAAAGACGTAGGCGCAATCGGTGATAGAAGCATCGGTCGGCGCGGTGCCCGGCCTTGTTCCGGCATTTGTGATCGTCGCCGTCCTGCTGGCCGCCCCCACCGGCCTCGTCGCGAAAGTACGTGGGCGCCCGGTCACTCTCCCGATGCTTCTGGCCACTGCTCTGGCGGGCGTTCTCACCGTGACACTGACGCCGGGATTCTCCGGAAACGGAAAACCCGGCACTTGCGACGAGGGCCTGCCCGGAATCGCGTTCCTCGCCTCCGAATCGGCCCGGTTGAACGTCCTGTTGTTCATCCCGGCGAGCTTTTTGGCCGTACTCGTCTTCGGGCGCCCGTTGCTCGTACTCGCCGGGACGGTGGTACTGACCACCGGTATCGAACTGGTGCAGGGCCGGCTGGACCTGGGCCGCGCGTGCAGCTACGACGACGTCAAGGCGAACGTACTGGGCGGCGTCCTCGGACTGCTCCTCGGATGCCTCGCCTCATGGGTCCGGCGACGTCGGTCGCCCTTCACGCGGCAGGACACGCTATGGGGCGCGGGCGCGCTCGTGGCGAGTACGTGTGCGGTCACGGTGGCCTGTCACTTCACCCTCACCACCGTCGACTACGAAGCCTCGCACCATCGCGCGAGCGCCGCCCTCGGTGATACCGGGGAGATGCGGGAATGGCTGCTCGACACCGTCAGCGAACTGTACGGCGGCGCCACACGCGCCGAGGCCGGTACGCAGGTCAGCAGACCACAGCCCGGCCGGTGGATTCTGCGGGCCGTGCTGCCCGGCCGTACCGTCGTGGCCACCTGGCCGGACCGCAGGCTCGTCGGCATCAGGACCGAAGGCGGCCGGGACGACGCCGGAACCCTCTCCGAGACGGAGATGCGGAAGTCGGCGGAGCGGTTCGCCCGCACCTGGTTCCCCGAGGAGACATCGCACGCCGACGCCCGTTTCCAGCACGTGGAGAACGGGCGGGGCGCGCGCCTGCTCAGCTACCGCCGTCGCGAGGGCGGCGCCGTGACGCCGATGCGGTTGGACATCGTCGTATCGACGGCGGGACGTATCGAGGGCCTGACGACCAGGCACCTGCCGGCCCCGGCGCACGCCGACGCGGTCACGGGCCACCAGGCCGGACCCGGATCGGCGCCGTCTTTGTGATCTTGGACGTTAGTGAGGTGTTAGCCGCACGACGGCACCGCATCAGCGGCGGTCGACAGTCTTGTTCTCACCAGCCCGGAGCACCACCTGAAGAGAACGAGAAGCACATGTCGCACCGCAGCAGCACCACTCTCCGCCAGGCCCGCAAGGCCGCCGCCGCCATGGTGATCGCCGCCGCCGCGTTCGGACTCACCGCCTGCCAGGACGGCGGCAACAGCGCCTCGTCCGCCGCGTCCGCATCCGCCGCGTCCTCGCCCGCCGCGTCCTCGTCCGCCTCCGCGAGCGCCCCGGAGTCCGCAGCCTCCCCGGCCAAGTCCGCCCACGGCCCTGCCGTCGGCAAGTACGCGGGCACCTCGAAGAAGACGGGCAAGAGCTGCACGAACCGGATCGACTACGCGGGCGACCCGCGGTCCAACGCCGAGATCAACACGATCGGCGACGAGACCGGCCACTGCCCGGCGCCGAAGAAGAGCGACGCGCCGTCGGGTACTCCGAAGAAGCCCGGGAAGAGCTGCACGAACCAGATCAACTACGCCGGGGACCCGCGGTCCAACGCCGAGATCAACACGATCGGCGACAAGAGTGGATACTGCCCGCCGGTCCAGCACGGGTGAGCGCTTGCGGAAACGTGCGCAGGAAACCGCACTTGCGGTTCCCGTGGACCCGCGGGCAACCGGGCGTTTACCGGGCTCCTCAGCGCTTCTCGCCAGCCGGTGATTCCGGTGATTCCGGGGACCCCTGGGATTCCGGGGACTCCTCCTGCGGCGGTGCGTTCAGGGCCGGGGCGTTCAGGATGCGGAGCAGAGGGATCAAGGTGCACGCGGTGAGCAGGGCGGACAGGGCGAAGACCGGGCGCGGGCCGCCCAGTTCGGCGAGCCCGGCGGCCAGTGCGGCGCCCACCGGCATACCGCCCCAGCCGAGGAACCTGATGGCGCCGCTGATCCGGCCCAGCCGGCCGTGCGGGATCAGACGCTGGCGCAGGGAGATGACCACCACGTTCCACAGCCCGCTGCCCAGCCCGCCGATGAACGTCGCAGCGGCGATCGCCACGACGTCGGCGCTCACGGCAGGGGTGCCGAGCATGACGACGCCGGCCACCACGTCCGCGGCCAGTATCCAGCGGACGCCCACAGTGCGGGCGAGGCGCGGGGCCAGGGCGGCGCCGATCACGGCGCCGGCGCCCAGGGCCGTCAGGAGGAGTCCGTATCCGGTCGGGGACAGGCCGACCGGGCCCTGGACGGTATAGACGACCAGTACAGCGAGCCAGGCGCTCCAGCAGCCCGCCATGACGGTGCTCATCAGCGTCAGTGTGCGCAACGGCCGGTTGCGCCAGAGGATTCTCAGGCCCGCGGTGAGCAGATGCCGTTTGCGCCCGCCGGTCTCGTCGGCCCCATTGGACTCATCGTCCCCATCGCCCCCGCCACCGCTGTGCCCGGCGCGTTGTCCGGCCCCTGTGCCACTTCGTACGCCGTGCCCGGCAGCGTCCGTATCAGGTGACGGTTCGCGGTCCGTCGGCCGGAACGTCCCGCTCAGCATCAGCATGGCCCCGGCCGCGACGAGATAGAGCCCGCCGGCCCCGCCCACCGCCCACGCGGGGCCGATGGCGATCAGCAGTCCGCCCAGCGGCAGCCCCACGAACTCGTTCAGTACCGACTCCGTACCCCGTATCCAGGAGTTCGCCCACTCCAGCCGGTGGCGCGGCACCACCGAGGGGACGATCGCGGTCGTGGCGATGTCGGCGACGGCCTCGCCGACCGCGAGACACAGCGCGACCAGGTAGAGGAACCAGAGAACGAACAGGGGAGGGGCGCCGAGAAGCAGGACGGCCAGGAGGGCGGCCAGTGCCGTCGCCCGCGACAGGTTGAAGAAGACGATCAGGCGGCGCCGGTCCATGCTGTCGACGAGCAGACCGACCAGCAGCGGCGCCACCGCCCAGGGCAGCGTGTGCGCCAGCTTCGCCCCCGCGACCAGGCCCGAGGACGCCGTCAGCTGTACGGCGAGCAGCGGGATCAGGGCCAGTACCAGTCCGTCGCCCAGGTTCGCCGAAGCCGTGGCGGCCCACAGCCGTGCGAAGACCCGGCCGCCCCTGTGCTGCTCGGGGCGGCCGGACCGGCGCTGTGCCGCCGGCGTCAGCACAGAAGGGCGAACGTGGCGCGCGTGAAGGTGTCTTCGCCGTGGGCGCGGACGGTGTGGGCGAACGCCGCACGGGCGTTGGCCGGCGCCGAGACCGTGGTGGGCGAGTCCATGGCGAACGTGGACAGCAGACCGCGTACCTGCTCCCCGACGCAGTTGACAGCCTTGTTCTTGAGGATGGTGTCGCCGAGCGCTCCGCCGACGCCGCCGAGGGACTCGCCGGTCCAGGCGGAAACCGCGTATTCCTTGCCCTTCACCTGCTCGAAGAAACGAACCTGAGCCAGGCCTTCGCTTTCGGTGAGAAGGACGAAGATGCGGCGCTCGGTGAGCTCCATGTTCTGTGCGTCCATCTTGCGCAGGATGGACTCCGGATCGCCGTACAAGTCGTGGACTTCCGGGGTCCAGGAGTACTGCCTGCAGACCGCAGCCATATCGGCGGCGTCCCGCTCGGGTGTTTTCTGCGGGGGTACCGGACTCATGGAATATCCCCTTCCTCTACTGTCGGCCGGCTGTCCAGTTGGACAACCGACCTCCAGATTTCCCCATCCGCTGCAAGAGCACAATTGCGGGTTTTGCATGGCTGCTATATCTTCCGGGTATGCGTGACCTCCAACGTCTGCGTGTACTCGTCGAGATTGCCGAACGAGGGTCGATGTCGGCCGCGGCCAGGGCGCTGTCCTTTAGCCAGCCGGCCGTCTCACGGCAGATCGAGGCACTGGAGCACGAGGTCGGCGTGCAACTCGTACAACGGCAGGGCCGCGGCGCCCGGCTGACCGAAGCGGGCCTGCTGCTGGCAGACCGGGCGCGCGGTATTCTTTCGCAGCTCGTCGCCGTAAAACAGGAGCTGCGGGCCGTGGGCGGGCTGCGCGGCGGGCGGCTGCGTATGGGCGGTTTCGCCAGCGCCAACGCGCATCTGCTGCCGCGGTCGTTGGCCCGTTTCGCCGAACGCTATCCGCAGGTGGGTCTTTCGCTGTCCGGCTCCACCACGCGCCACCACGTCGCGGACCTGCGGTCCGGCCTGATCGACCTCGCGCTGCTCACCGGCTGGGATCTCACTGGCGATCAGGTCTGTGGGCTCGACATTGTGCCGCTGCTGGAGGACGAGTTATTCGTCGCCGTGGCCCGCGACAGCCGGGGCCGACGCGGCGAGTTCTGCTCGGGTGAGCTGCCGGAGCTGGCGAAGGAATCATGGATCGAGGGTGTTCATCCGGACTGTCTGGGCCCGCAGCCGGAATTCGAGAGGGCGCTGGGGTTTGCGCCGCATGTCCATTTCCGGGTCGGTGACTGGGCCGCGGTCAACCGGCTGGTGGAAATGTCGGCCGGTGTCACACTTGTTCCGGGATTGCTAGCGGTCCGCAGCAGCGAAAAGATTGCTCTGCGTTCCCTGGCGGGAACATTCCCGCCACGTCGCGTATACATTGCGCTTCCCGAGGGGAATCACTCGCCCGCGGCGGAACCCATGATCGAAATTCTGCTGGAAGTGGCCCGCAAGGAGGGTGAACTGCTCGCCAGTACGGCCATTCATTGATCGCCCCTCCCCACTGAACTGATCTCGTCCACCGGAACCGGGGACGACAGCCGGAAGGAGCACGTGACCATGGACGCTCGATTACGCGCGGTCTGCGACCTGATGGTCGAGCAGGTACGGGAACAGGCGGGTCTGCACGAATACGACGGGCACGTTCAGGATCTCTCTCCCGGCGGCATCCGCGCCGGACTGGCCGAACTCGGCGGCCCTTCCACGGACACCCGCGAACCGACACCCCCTGCCACCCCACCCCATTACCGAGTCCCACTCAACCCGACCGACTCACCCGGCCTCCACGACTCACCCAACTCTCCCAGCCCTTCCAACTCCCACGACCTCGCCCACCTCCACATCTTCGAAACAGCCCTGCACACGGTCTACGGCGACCTGGAAATGCACCGCCGCAACCCGCTGCCCCACCTGCTCAACCTCGATCTGTGCTGTTACGACCGGGAGTACGCACCGGCCGCCGACCGGGACCGCGCCAAACGCGCCCACCTCGCGTCCTGGCCCGACGCGATCGACGCGTCCGTCCGCTCGCTCGACCGGGTCGACGCCCCCACGGCCCGCGCCGTACTCGACACGGCCGACAGCCTCACCACGGTCATCCCGCCCGAACTGGCCGACACCGACATCGCGTCCCGCGCCCGCCGTGCGCACGGGCGGCTGATGACCTGCCTCAGGCACGCGGCCGACCACGGCGACCCGGGCGCCGCCCTCGGCGAGCGGGACCTCGCCCTGCTCATGGGCGCCCCCGAAGGGCTCGACGTGAGCGTGCCCCGGCTGGCCGAACGGGCCGACCAAGAGGCGGAACGGCTGCGCCTGCTGTTGCGCGAGGCCTGTCACCGGCTGGCTCCCGGCCGCCGCCCGTACGATCTGGTGCGGGACCTCGTACGCGAACATCCGCCGGCCGACGCCGTCCTGGACGAGGCGCGAGCCGTCACCGCGGAGCTGATGGACTTCACCCGCGGCCGGGGCCTTCTCCCGCACCTGGACGGCGAGGTGCTGGTCGGCCCCACGCCGCCGTCCCGTCAGGACACCTGGGCCATGATGGCCTTCGCGGCGCCCGGGGAGCCCGATTCCCCGTCCTGGTACCACATCACCCTGCCGGGTCCCGGCTGGAAGGCGGAGGAAGCCGCGGAGTGGCTGGCCGTCTTCAGCCCGGCCATGCTGCCCGCCGTCACGGCGCACGAGGTGGTGCCCGGGCACTTCGCGCACGCCCGCTGCCTGCGCCGGGCCGCCGGCCCCGTCCGGCGTACCCTGCAGTCGCTCACCTTTATGGAAGGCTGGGCCCACTACGGTGAAGAGTTGATGATGGAGGAGGGCTACCGGGCGGCCGACCCCCGCTTCGCCATCGGCGTCTGCATGGAGGCGCTGATCAGGGTGACCCGGCTCGCCTGCGCCATCGGTGTGCACACCGGGGCCATGGACGTGCCGGAGGCCGCCCGGCGCTTCGAGGCGGACACCTACCTGTCGGGCCGTGCCGCCCGCTCGGAGGCCGAGCGCGCCACCTACGACCCCACGTACGGCCGCTACACCTGGGGCAAGCTGGCCCTACGGGACGTGCGGGACGAAGCCCGGCACCGCTGGGGCGACACCTACTCTCCCTTCCGCTTCCACAGTGCCGTACTCGCCCTCGGCTCCCCGCCGCTGGGCCTGCTGCCGGCCGCCCTCACCGACGGCGGGCCGCAGCGCTCCAGCTGAGTCGCACCACGGCCTTCTCCGACGGCCTCGGTTCCAACCGCATGGGCGGTTCCGCTGGTTGGAAATTCGGTGAACTTGTCCTCCGGGTTCCTGTGTTCGAGCGCGTGGTCGGAGTCCGGGACGGGCCGCGCGCATACGGGCCGGCCCGCCGGCGAGGGCGCTCAAGCTCCGCCCGCCGGCCGTCGGGCCGCCCAACGGCGTCGTGGAATCAGGACTCCGTCTGGTCCTGGGTGAGGATGCGCAGCATCTGCTGGGCGCGGTCGGTGCCGTAGGTGGCGGCGAGCCGGGCCTTGAAGTACGTCCACTGCCGGGCCGTATCGGCGGTGGCCACGGCGACGGCGTTGGTGAAGCTGCTGTTCGCCGCCTTCTTCTCGGCGTCGGCCTTGCTGGACGGCAGTTTGCCGGTGCTCAGGTCGGCCGCCGCCCGGTCGGTGGTGCCGGTGAGGCTGTCCTTGGCCAGCCCGGCAGCCATGGAGCTGAGGGCCCACTTGGCGTTCTTGCGGGCTGCGCTGGGGTAGCCGTAGTGGCCGAGCTGCCGGGTTTCGCGGCAGATGCGGTTGCCGATGATGGTCTGCTCGGTGTAGCAGCCGCTCTGCAGGTCCTTGTACGGTGCTTCGCTCAGTGGGTAGCGGTTGTGGTGGGCGGCCAGGTACTGCCTGCGGAACTGCTCGAAGCGTGTCAGGTAGAACGGCTGGCCCGCGGATGCGCCGGGCAGGCCAGTGGCCTTCTTGTAGGCGAGGCGGGGTGGGAGGTAGCGCCACGGTGCCACGCCCGCCCCCTGGGCCCGCCGGGCCGCGTTCTGGACCGCGTGATAGTCGACCGGGCGGACGCCGAGTCGCGCGAAGTCGAACAGCGGGAAGGGGGTCTTGTGCTTGAGCCCCTTGGGGTTGGCCCATGTGCCGATCTTCTTGCTGTACGCGAGGTCCGGTGTGTCGCTGCGGATCTCGCTGTCGGCCCAGTTGCTGTGCGCGTAGAAGTCCTGGATACCGTGCAGGCCCCGGCCGAACTGCTCGATGACGTTGCACTTCGGGTTGGGCTTGAGCTCGTCGGTGAAGAAGGGCTCCGTCTTGTAGTAGTCGCGCCACAACTGGTGCTCGCTGTGCCACGAAGGCAGCCAGTAGCGGCCCCACTTCTCGTGCCGGCCGCCGTAGCGCTGGCCGGGCACCTCGCGGCAGCGTACGTCGCGCCGGGTGGCCGGGTCCTGCTTGCCCGAGGCGTCCAGCAGGTCCTTGGACAGGTGGACGGCCAGGTTGATGCGGTCGAAGGCGTACTGGAGACAGCCCAGCAGCTGAAGATCACTTGCCTGGCGCGCGGACCGGGTGGCCTGGAAGGCGTGGTAGTGGTCCTTGGAGGCGCGCAGTTCCTCGCTGGTGTCCGGGCGGTCGTTGCCCTGCTTGTCTTCGAAGTCGCGGACCCGGTACTCGTGCTGGTAGGCGAAGTGGTCGAAGTCGTCGCAGTGCGTCTGCCCGTCGGACCAGTAGGGCCTCTTGTCCGAGGCGTCGTCGGCGTGCCAGAGCATCTCCAGCGTCTTGGGCGCGATGTGCGACTTGAGCGCGTCGTCGACGGCGTTCCAGTGGGGGCCCGGGGTGAAGGCGTGGGCCGCGCCGGCCGGCCCGGCGAATGTCGCGCACGTCAGGGTCAGTGCCATGCCGCAGGCGGTCAGGGCCGGGACACCACGACGTCGAGCAGGCGCCGGATGGCCCTGTGCTGTTCGTTTCATATGCTCTCCAGATGCGCCGCACGGCGGCAGGGGCCGTCGGAACCAGTCGCGGGCATCATGGGGGCACGATATGGGCGGCGCGCGGCGACGTGCCGCGCCAACTGGGGGTTTGTGGCCGGCGCTCCGCTTTTCACCCGTCCAGAGGGCTGTCCCGGAGGCGCCTGCCACGGCGCCGGTCCGGGCCCGCCGGGGCGGGTGCACGGGGGTACGGGTGACCGCTCCGTCAGGTCCAGGGGCTGCACGCCACGATGGCGTTACCGCTGTTCACGGTGCACGCCCTCACCTTGAGGCCTTTGATGTCCACCCCGGGCCTGGAGTGCGCGTTACTGGTCTTGGAATCGCCGTTGCCGCCCTCGGCCTTGCCGAAGATGCGCGTGGTCCACTCCCACGCGGCGCCGTTACGCCAGCTGTAGCCCACCTCGACGCGCACCCCGTAGCCGTCGGCGGCCCGGTCCCACACCGTGCCGGACAAGCTGACCTTGTAGTCCTGCCATTCCACGCGCACCGACGCCACGGCGGCGAGGTCGGGATCGGTGTCGGCGTAGCGGCTGTGGGGGTAGGGGACGTATCCGTTGTCCCAATGGTTGGGGCGTTCGGCCGCCGAAGCGGGAGCGGCGGTGAGGGCGAGAGCGAGGGCGGCAGCTCCACCGGCGGCCATGAACGTTCTTCCGGATAAAGATCTCATCGCTGACCTTCCCTTCCTGAGGGGCGGTTCCGGGGTGGTTCGAGGACGGTCCATGGGGGCCATGGGTGGTCCCAGGAGGGCCCATAGGTGGTCCGAATTGGTTCGTACCAAAGCAGGAATATAGCCGTACACTCCAGCCTTGTCATGGCTCCGCCAACCAGCAACTCCGTGTTGGTGATCGCACCCCAGGTCGTCATCAAGATCCGAAATTCCCTGGAAGGAAGTAGCGTTGAAGATCCGATCAGGAACCGGACGCGGGCTGCTGACAGCGGGAATCGGCGCTGCCTTGGCCGCCACGGCCCTCGTGGGAGGCGCACCGTCCCCCGCAGCTGACCGCGCCGGCGATCTGCGCGGGTACGTGATGTCCACTCCCGTCGCGAAAGGCGCCGGAGCAAAGGACCAAGGGTCCGAAGCCGAAGCAAAAGCCCGGGGGCCCAGAACCGGTGACCGTACCCCCCGCCAGATAGGCGATACACGCTGGGAAACGATCGAGAAGTGCCAGAAGGACGCCGACCCGGGAGAACAGGACTGGGCACACCCCAAAGTCTCCGAGCGGTACGCGCGTTACTCCTCGTGCCGAGTAGTGAGGGCCTCCTACATACTGGAGAACGCGAACCACCAGCCGCAGGCCTACGTGAAGTTCCGCGTCACCACCATCGAGAACGCGAACCGGCCCAACAAGAAGGTCACGAAGAAGGTCTTCCTCGACCAGTTCGGATTGCCCCTGCCCGCACCGGGGGCGATCGATCCCGAGGCGGTCAAGAAAATCGAGGACGCGCCCTTGACGCTGCGCGTGAAGTGCAAGGGGATCAAAGGCTCCACCTGCAACGGCAAGAGCGAGTACGAGCCGCTCAACCTCACCTACGAGGTCGCGACCTGGCGTGTCAAATCCCATCTCGGCCCTCTTGACGCGGCATTCGACATGAGCGACACCAGAGTCACCAACCCGTCGGAACCGCGCGCCGCGGGCTACTACGACATCGACACCGTCAGCATCCACGACTTCGAGGACCAGTTGATCGGCGGATCGCTCACCCCCGGTGAGGAGCCCGCCACGTTCAAGAGCGGCCTGCGTTGCGACAACGCCTTCTACGTGGCGTCCACCGGCGGCTGCGTCTGGCTGGACGCCCCACTCGTCTGGTACTTGGACCCGGCGAAGAACGAGTATGTCAACCACGTCATCAACGCGCAGGACAACCCCAGGAGCACCCATCCGCTCGGTTCCTCGTTCCCCCGGATCCAGATACCAGGAAGCAACAAACCCAACACTCCCAGTTCGCAGAAGTGGTTGAGCCGCCTGTACGTTCCCAGCGATCCGGACCCGAAGAGCACCAGATTCACGGCCGCCCTGAATTACTACGACCGAACCAACGCGGTCAAAGAATCCGGATGCGCCCCCTTGCCGGGCGGTGGAGGAACGCAGTGCGACGAGTACCCCATGGCGAGCACGTGGCAAGGCGCCTACTACGGGGTGAAGCACTACTCGGAGCATTGGCGCTACTCGCTGAAGAAGATCGACAAGAATCAGAACCGCGACGCGGGCGGCGACTTCAAGCAATGGATGCGCGATATGCGCGTGCTGTCCCCGGTCGACGAGACTCAGTTGTTCAATGACGGCTTCACCGTCGGCGTCCTCGAACCCACCCCTGCCCGTACGGCACGCATCGACGCCGAGCGTCGTGACGACCGCGCCCGCGCGAAAGCACCGATTCCCGCCGACGATATCTGCACCGACCGGATCGGCGGCCGTTACTCCTGCTCCTACGGCGAGGAATGGAACCTCTACACCACCGGCAGCATCGAGCGATGGGTGATCGGCACCGACCGCCAGGTCTGGCACACCTGGGTCACCCCGGAGGGCAAGTGGGCCTCGTGGCAGGCCATGCCAGGGGTGCAGGCAGCCTCGGGTGTGGAAATGATCAGCGAGAAGGGCGGCGACGTCACGCTCGAAGTCAAGGGAACGGACGACAGAAGCTGGTACGCGGAGCGTGACGCCCGTACGGGCAGATGGACGGCCTGGCACCACTGACGTCCGCGCCGCCCGCTGCCCCTTCGCGTGGCCCCCGTACGGTGGACGCGCCCGCCGATCAGGTGGCCGGTAGCGGGCGGGCGTAGACCTTGCCGAACGCGTCGAAGAGTGCGAGAGAACCGAGACCATCCACGGAAAGGGAATTGGGCGTCCAGGAGACCTCCGTGTCACCTCCGGTCATGCTGATGCGCTCGATCTGCCCGGTGCGCAGATCGCGCCGGAAGATGTCCACGGCCTGATTGGTGTCACCGGGCACCAGATTGTCGGCGCCCGAGCCGAAGAACAGGTGCCGGCCGTCGGCCGTCACCGTGCCGCGGTGGGAGTCGTGCACCGTCTGGGTGCCCGGCAGCGGGGAGCCGGCTTTCGTGGTGGTCTTCTCCTGCAGATCGCGTACGTAGAGTTCGGCGTGCGAGCCGTCCGTGGCCGGTGCGTTGGTTTCGAAGACCCGGAACAGGGCGTAGCGCCCGTCGGGGCTCAGCGTCGCGAACGGGTGCGCGTCGCGCAGCACTCCGGCCTGATCGACGGAGGCGCCTTGGATGCGGCCGGTGTGCGCGTCGTAGGTGAAGAAGGGGAAGGTGTGGCGCACGGGGGGCCTGGGGCCGGGGAGGGCGGGGGAGGCCGGGGCGGGCGTGGCCGAGACGAGTGAGGCCGGGGCGGCGCCGGTCTCCGGCGACGGCACGGCGTGTGCCTGGTCTGCCTTGCGTGCCTCGTGGGGCCGTACCGCAGGGGCCTGGCCGTGGGGGAGCAGGTTGGTGGCCAGCGAACGGAAGCCGATGGTGGCGCCGTCCGCACTGATCACGGGGTCGGCGGAGGCCTTGTCCGCCCGGGAGCCGTCCGGCGCGGTCGTGACCAGCCGGGTGGTGCCCTGCCGTCGGTCGGTGACGTAGATGTCGCGCCGGTCCGACGCGTACGCCACGTACCGGCCGTCCGCGCTGATGGCGGGGCTCCCGGCGTTCCAGGCCGCGGGCAGCAGCTCGGTGTGTCCGGTCCGGCGGTCCCGCACGAAGATCTTCGTACCGCCGTCCGACGGCTGCCCCGGCACGACGCCGGGCGCGTCGGAGCTGAACGCCACGTACCGGCCGTCCGCGCTGATCGCCGCCTGGCTCGTGCTCCCCTCCAGCTGCGACCCGTCATCGGCGACACTGACCCGCTCGGTACGCCCCTCGTGCAGATCCCGGACGAAGATGTCGTACAGGCGGTTGGTGTCGCCCGGCACCAGATTGGACGCCAAGGAGGTGAACAGGCCGTATCTGCCGTCCGAGCTGATCCCGCGCGCCTGCGACCAGTTGTCGGGCTGGGCGCCGTCGAAGCCGAGGTCCAGTTGGACCAAGCCGCCTTCCTGCGGGTCTGCCTGCGCCGGCAGCACCGGCCCCGCCGCCAGCAGGACGGCGCTCGCGAGCACACAGCCCCCGCGTACCCGCCACCGTCTTCCGGATCTGCCGTTCGTCCGTCTCACGTCGATCAGTCCTCCCCAGTGGTCGGGCCCGCGTGCCCCTGCTGCCGCCCGGCGGACCGGGCGAGCCAAGAGCCAACCGGTGGGAGACCTGCTTGGTCAACGACGGCGGCCGGACGCGGCCAAAATCTCGCCATCGCCCCAACGCGAAGCGGAAACCGGCGGCTTGGCCCGCGGCGCGGCACTCCGGTGCCCGACGGACGGCGAGGAGCCTCCCGGCCCGTCGTCGCGTCGTACCGGCCCCATCAGACCGGCGGGTTCAGTGGTGGGCCGGTGAGGGGTGGTTGTGTGGGGCCTCGTAGGACTCTGGCGGCCACGTTGGGGTGCATGAGGCGTTGGAGTGGGGCGGAGAGGGTCATGACGTCGAGGAGGGCTCGGGTGACGACGGGGTCGCTGGTGGCGGTCTTCACGAGCCGGTCGGTGTAGCCGCGTAGGAGGCGGGTAGCTGCGGGCGGCTGTGGGCCTGTGGCGCCGGGGTAGAGGATGTCCTGGCCGGTGGCCATGGCCCAGGGGGCCTGGGTGAGGCGGTTCATGGTGCGTTGCAGGCGCCTGGTGAGGTCGGGGGCGGTGGGGCCGTGCCGGTGGAGTGCGTCGCGCAGGGCGGCGGCTTGCTGGGCGGCGACGGACATGCCCTGGCCGTAGAGGGGGTTGTAGGTGGCGACGGCGTCGCCGAGCACGGCGAAGCCGCGGGGCCAGGCGGGCAGGAGGTCGAAGCGGCGGCGCCGGTTGACGGTGCTGCGGGAGAGGCGGACGTCGGTCAGCGGTTCGGCGTCGGCGATGAGGTCGGCGACGATGGGGTGGCGTGCGTTGCGGGCGAACGGCAGGAACTCGTCGGCCTGCCTGGTCGGTTGTCCGCCGCGGGTGCCGGAGAGGGTGACCAGCCAGCGTGCGTCTTCGATGGGTACGAGGGTGGCCGTCCGGCCGGGGACGGGGGCGCGGGCGTCGGACTGGACGTTGACGACGGGCCAGTGCGCGGTCCCGGCGGGGGCGCGGAAGATGCGGGTGGCGTAGCCCAGGCCGGAGTCGACGTGTTCCTCCGGCACGGTGGGCAGGCCGAGCGCGGCCAGCCAGGCGGTGGCCGCGGAGCCGCGGCCGGTGGCGTCGATGACGAGGTCGGCGTCGAGGCGGCGGATGTCCCCGGTGGCGGTGTCGCGTACGTGGACGCCGGTGACATGGCCGATGGTGCCGGACAGCCTGACGGGTTCGGTGCCGGGAAGGACGCGGATCTTCGGGTGGGCCAGGACCTGCCAACGTATGCCCCAGTCGAGCAGGTCGCGGGAGCAGGCGATGAGGTACTGCATTTCGGGCCACCGGCGCAGCCAGCCCTGGGCGGTGAAGGACACCAGCCCGGTGGGTAACGGGATACGGCGCGCACCCGCCGCCAGCCAGCGCCGGGTGACGCCGGGCAGCAGGCTCTCGATGGTGCGGGCACCTCCGGACCACAGCAGGTGGGCGTGCTGGGCCTGGGGCACGCCCTTGCGAGGGTCGGGTGTCGGGGGCAGGTGATCGCGTTCGATGATCCGTACGTCGGCGTGGGCGGCCAGGACGGCGGCGGCCAGCATTCCGGCGAGACCGCCGCCGAGCACCACGGCGCTGGGCGAGTGGGCGGAAGAACCGGATGGGATTCGACGGGTGGTCACAGACGGCACTCCCCGGGGCAGGTGGACGGGCGCGGTCATCGTTGCACGGGGGAGGGCAGGGGGTGGCTCGGGCAGCGTCTGGATGCATCCAGACGCATCCAGACGCCTTCCCCCGCACGTCGAAGCCCCAACGAAGATCGGCAACACGGCGATCCCGGTCGCCGACGTGGCGAGGGCCGCCCAGGTGCCCGTCCGTGTCCGACGAGTCGGCCGGGACTTGGCTGTGGCCATGGTGACTCCCTGAATTCAACGTCCGGAACATCGCGGCCAGGGCTCGCCGCGGCGGGCGTAACCGGGTTCAGTTGCGGCCGGCGTGACCCGCGAGGGTGCCCGCCCGTGGCATTGCCGTCCGGGTGGACCGCCACAGGGCGGATGCGAGGCAGGTCAAGGTGGCGCCGACCACGATGTGCAGGGCGCTGGTGAGCGCGGAGTCGGGCAGGGCGGTCAGGAACGCGAAGAGCGGGAACACGGTCGCGTACGCCCATGACGGGAGCCGCGGATACACCCGGGCACGGAGCATCGCCGCGCCGAACAGGGCACAGCCCACGGCGAAGACGGCCGCGGACCCGATGAGCGCGGGGACGGTGGGCCCCGTCAGGGCCCGCTCGACGGCCGCATCGTCGAAGTAGAACAGCACGAGGTTCGAGGCGAACGCGGCGCCGCCGAACAGCCCGATCCCGATGAGGTTGACGACGTAGGCCGTCTCCCCGAAGTGGCCTGTGACCGCGCTCTGACGCCGGTGCAGCGCGGCCAGCAGCGGCAGCGAGAACGCGGGGGACAGGGCGAGGAAGAAGCCGGTCGCCGCGGTCTCTCCGGTGAAGATCTCGACGAAGGCGGGCAGGGCGACGAGCAGGCCTGCCAGCGCGCCTGTCAGCGCGCCGGTACGGGCGGCCCGGTCGGACAAGGTCGTGGGCATGGGGCACTCCTCTGTGTCCAAGGGCGGGACCGACCCGGGGTTTCGCGGGCCGGGGCCGAGAACGTTAGGGAGCCGTCGACCGCCCGCGGCAGGTGCCGAACGGCGAGACCCTCCGCCGGATGTCACCCGACCCGCCACCGCCGTACGGCCGGCCGGCACGTACCGTCCGGCCGCACCGCCCGCGGCCGCCCGCACCCTCGCCCCCTTGCGGCCGCCCGCCTAGCCTGGACGGCAGGTAAGAGGGGGTGGGCGCATGGCGGCGTACATTCCCGTGCCGTGGGTGTCGCCTCTGCTGTACGCCGCGGTGCTGGTCGGCGGCCTCTACTACGCGTTGGCCGGCCTGGCTCCCGGTCCCGGCCCGCCGCTGTGGCGCACGGTGGGCTTCGCCGCGGGGCTCGCGGCGCTGGTCGCCCTGGAGGTCGTGGAGCGGCGCGGGACCGTGGTCCGGGCGTGCCTGCCGATGCTCGCACGGGGCGGTCTGATCGCGGTGGTGGCCGCCCTCGATGTGTCGGGGCTGGCCCAGGTCCTCTTCGTACTCCTGCCGTGCACCGCCTACTTCGCCTTCGGCCGCGGCGCCGCGCTCGCGCTGGCGGCGTTGTGCGTGGCCGGTCTCCTCACCGGCTACGTGGTGGCCGCGCCCGGCTGGTACCGCGACGTGGAGCGCGTGTCCGACCTGCTGATGCTCTGCGTCGGCCTGATCCTCGCGCTCTCCATGGCGGCCGTCGCCATAGGCGAACAGCGCGGACGGCGCGCCCTGGAGCGGTACGCCGAGCAGGTCGCGGAGCTGTCCGCCGCGGCCGAGCGCAACCGTCTCGCGCGCGACATCCACGACAGCCTCGGTCACCATCTGACCGCTGTTTCGGTTCAGTTGGAGATCGCCTCTGAGTTCCGGGCGCTGGAGCCCGGCTGCGCCCAGCGGGCGGTCGACGAGGCGCGGCTGTCGGTGAAGCGCGCGCTGGGCGACGTACGGCAGTCCGTGCGGGCGCTGCGGGGCGAGGTGACGCACGTGTCGCTGACTTCGATGCTCGCGGGCCTGGCCTGCGACGACGAGGCCGGGCCCCGGGTCACCGTGCAGGTGGACGGGTCCGAGGACGGCTACGGACCGGCGGAGCTGACCGCGCTCTACCGGGCGGCGCAGGAAGGTGTGACCAACGCGCGCCGCCATGCGCGGGCTTCGCGGGTGGCGGTGGCGGTGCGCCTGACGGAACACGCGGCACGCCTGGAGGTGTCCGACGACGGCCGCGGCTTCACCCCGGACGGGGCCGCCACCGGGTGCGGGCTGGTCGGGATGCGGGAGCGGGTGCACCTGGTGGGCGGGAGCGTGCAGATCGACAGCGGGCCGGGCACGGGAGCCCGGCTGGCGGTGACGGTGCCGCGCGGGCACAGCCGGGAAGGCATGCCATGAGCGAGGCGGCGGCTTCGGTACGCGTACTCGTCGTGGACGACCAGCGGCTCATACGGGACGGCATCGCGTCGCTGCTGTCCATCCGGCCGGGCATCACGGTCGTCGGCACGGCGGTGGACGGCAGCGAAGCCGTCGCGAAGGTGCTCGAACTGCGCCCGGACGTCGCGCTGATGGATGTCCGGATGCCGGGGATGGACGGCGTCGAGGCGGTCGCCGTCCTGCGCCGCGAGGCACCGGAGTGCCGGGCGGTGATGCTGACGACGTTCGACGACGAGGCGTACGTGGTCCAGGCGCTGCGCGCGGGCGCCTGCGGATATCTGCTCAAGGACCTGCCGGCCGACGAACTCGCCCACGCGGTCCGGCTCGCGCACGCGGGCGTCACCCAGCTCGACGCCTCCGTGACCCGCCAGCTCGCCGCCTCCCTGCCGCCCCCGGGCCCGGGGACGGGCCCGGCCGTCGCCCTCAGCCCGCGCGAGATCGACATCCTGCGGCTCGTGGCGCAGGGCAGGACCAACCGGGAGATCGCCGCGCACCTCTACCTCAGCGAGGGCACCGTGAAGAACCACGTCTCCCGCATCCTCGGCCGCTTGGCCCTGCGCGACCGCACCCAGGCCGCACTGCACGCCCGGGACCTGGGGCTGCTGTGAGCCGTCGAACCAGGCGTCGAACCGGGCGCCGGTACGGAGGGCGGCAGCCCGGGAAGCGCATCCGGCGGGCCGCGCGGATGACATGCGTTGCCCTGGAGCGATCGGGGCAACTCGGAACGGAGTACGGATGACGCCGCTACGACACCGCGAGGCCCGAGCGGCACGGCGGGCGTGGGCCTCGGGAGACGTCGAGGAGACCGCGCGCCGCGCGGCCGAGGCGGGAGACGACCGCCTGCTCATCCTGGCCGACCTCGTACGCGGCCGGTTCGATCGGGCCCTGGCCCGCTACGGGACCCTCGCCGAAACGGGCCGGTTCCGGGTTCGCGCGCTCGACGAGCCGGTGGGGCATGCCTGGCTGCACCTGGACCAGGTGGACAGAGCCTGCGAGCACTTGCGCCGCCGTGGCCGGCGCATCCCGCCCGACCTCGCCCTGCGGCGCGATCACCCGATGACGGTCGAGGCCGCCGAACCCGTCACGCTTGCGTTCCAGGACCACGCGCTGGCCCCGTATCTGCCCGCTGTCGAAGGCACCTTGAACGGCCGCCGAACCCTGCTCCACCTGGACACGGGAGGCAGGTTCCTGGTGATGGGCACTCGGCGGGCGACGGAGACGGGCATCGCGACCCTGCCGAACGGCCGTCGCTTCCAAGGCGTCACACGTACGCGGGCCCGCATCGGCACGGTTCGTGAACTGGGCCTCGGCGGCGCGACACTGACGAACGTACCCGTAGACGTCATCCCCACGCTGACCGGCCCACAGGACATCGTCATCATGGGCACCAGCCTGTTGCAGCGCTTCCTGGCCACCATCGACACCCCGGCAGGCCGCCTGCTTCTCACCCCGCGCGGCCACCATGCCCCCCTGGACGGGGTACGTGTCCCCTTCTGCCTGTGGGCCGATCACTACATGTTCGCCAGGGGCGGCTACGGCCCGCGCCGCGATCTCACCTTCTTCGTCGACTCGGGAATGGTCCAGCTTCTGGAGGACGAGCACGGCACGCTCAGGCAAGCGGGCGTACTGGCAACCAGGTCCCAGTACCGCTCTTGGGGCATTCCCCGCGCCGGCCTCGGCACCACCCACCTGAAGGCCGTTCACCCCCTGCGCCTGGGGCCACTGGAGCAACCCGGCCACCTCCTGTCCGTCGCCCCGGCCAGAACCGTGCCGTGGTCCCGCTTCGGCGGCATCACGGTCGACGGACTGCTCTCGCAGGCGTTCTTCGCCCCGTACGCCTGGACCCTCGACTTCGACCGCTTCGAATACACTTTCCGCCCGGCGAAGCGCCCTTGAACGACCCGCCCGGCCCGCGCACCCCACCGTCACGCACGGTGCCGTCCCGGCCCTCGGTGGCCCCGATGTTGCGGGTGCAGTCCAGAGTGACGCTGCCATTCTGTACGTGCTGCCACGAGAGATCCGGAATTCACGCCCAGCCCAAGGGGCGAACCGTCACCGCCGCCTCGCGTTCAGCTGTCCAACAACGGCAGGCCTGGCAGCACCTTCTCCAGAGTGACGGGGAAGTCGCGCACGCGGACTCCGGTGGCGTTGTACACCGCGTTCGCGACCGCCGCTCCGGCCCCGCAGATGCCCAGTTCACCGACGCCCTTCGCGCCCAGCGCGTTCGCCTTGGCGTCGTAGCCGTCGAGGATGACGGCGTCGACGTCGGGGATGTCGGCGTGCACCGGCACCAGGTAGTGCGCGAGGTCCCGGCCCACGAAGGCGCCGGTCCGCGGGTCGACGACGGCCTCTTCTTCGAGGGCGGCACCGACACCCCAGATCATGCCGCCGATCAGCTGCGAGCGGGCTGTCTTCGGGTTGAGGACCCGGCCCACCGAGAACACGCCGAGCATCCGCCGCAGCCGGATTTCGGCGGTGTCCGCGTCGACCCCCACTTCGGCGAAGTGGGCCCCGTAGGTGTGAATCGAGTAGGCCGTGTAGTTCGGGTCGTCGCCCATGAAGGGGGTGGCGCCCACTGCCTCCAGCCCCTCGGGGTGGTGGCGCAGGACGAGGTCGCTCAGGGCTTCGGACACGCCACCGACCCGCACCCGGCCCTCGGCGAACAAGGCGTCCGCCGGGTCCAGGCCGTACAGCGGAGAGCGGGCGTCGGCGCGTGCCGCGTCCAGCAGCTTCGCGCGCAGGGCCGCGCAGGCGCGGTCCGTCGCGGTGCCGGAGTTGGTGGCGCCCCACGAGCCGCCGGAGCCCCAGCTGCGGGGGAACTCGGAACGTCCCAGTTCGGTGCGGACCCGCTCGGGCGGCAGTCCGAGCCCGTCGGCCGCGACCTGGGTGAGGATGGTGTACGTGCCGGTGCCGAGGTCGGTCATGTCCGTCCGGACGACGGCGGTGCCGTCCGCGTCCAGCCGTACCCGCACCGCCGTCGGCGTCTGGAAGTGCCCGCGGATGGCGGCCGACATGCCGTGACCGATCAGCCACCGCCCTTCGCGCGCGCTCGCCACAGCGGCGGGCCGGTGCTCCCAGCCGAACCGGCGCGCGCCTTCCCGCAGGCACTCGACCAGGTGCCGGTCGCTGTACGGCACGCCGCGCTCGGGGTCGACGGCGGGCTCGTTACGGATGCGCAGCTCGACCGGGTCCATGCCGAGCGCGTCGGCCAGTTCGTCCATCGCCGACTCGACCGCCAGCAGACCCGGCGCCTCGCCGGGCGCGCGGACGTCCGCCCCGCGCGGCAGGTCGAGCGGCGTCAGCCGGTGACTCGTCGAGCGGTGGGGCGCGGCGTAGAGGCTGCGGGTCGTGGCGGCGGTCTGCTCCGCGTACTCCACGGCGGGATTGGTGTGCATCGTGACGTCGTGGGCGATCGCGGTGAGCCGCCCGTCGCGCTCCGCGCCCAGCCGGACCCGCTGACTCGATGTGGGCCGCATGCCGACGAGCTGGAAGACCTGCTGCCGGGTCAGCGCGACCTTGACCGGCCGCCGCAGCGCACGGGCGGCGAGCGCCGCGAGGACCGTCTCGCAGTGGATGCCCAGCTTGGAGCCGAAGCCCCCGCCGACGAAGGGGGAGACGATGTGGACCCGCGCCGGGTCGATGCCCAGGGTCCCGGCGATCGAGGCCCGCGCCGCGTCCACGATCTGACAGCTGACGTGGACGACCAGGTCCTCGCCCCGCGGCACCGCCAGACACGCGTGCGGTTCCATGGGCATCGAGAACTCGTACGGCGTCGTGTAGCGCTGGTCGATCTTCACCGGTGCGCTGTCGAACCCGGCGGCGAAGTCACCCACCGCCGTGTCGGTGGGGAGCCCGGCGTTGACCTCCTTCGGGACGTACGCCTCGGCTTGGTGCGCGGCGAAGTCGAAGCGTCCCCGCCCGTCGGCGTAGTCCACGTGTACGAGGCCGGCCGCCGCGCGGGCCTGCTCGAAGGCCGTGGCGACGACGAGTGCCACCGCCTCGCCGTGGTGGTGGACGTCCGGGCCGGTCAGCACCGGCTGCGCGCGCCAGAACTCGAACGGGGCCGGCGCGTCGCGGGAGCCCTGCGCCGGGGCGTTGAGGTGGGTCATCACCATGCGTACGCCGGGGGCGCGTTCGGCGCTCGCGGTGTCGATCCGGGTGATGCGGCCCTTGCCGATCGTCGCGCCGACGACGACCCCGTAGAGCGGTGCGCCGGCCTCCCACTGCTCGTAGGCGTAGGTGGCCCGGCCGGTGACCTTCGACGGGCCGTCCACGCGGTTCAACGCTCGCCCGATCATCTCGTCCCCTCAGCCCGACCGGGCCGCTTGCGCCAGAGTCCGGCACAGCGTGCGCCCGGCCAGGTCGATCTTGAAGTCGTTGTGTCCCCGGCCCACGGCGTCGCGCATCGCCGCCTCGGCCGCGGCGCGGTACGTGGCCATCGTGGCCGGCCGCCCACGCAGCGCGGCCTCCGCCTCGACGGACCGCCACGGCCTGGGCGCCACACCGCCGAACGCCACCCGTGCCGCGTCGATCGGGCCCTCGCCGGCCGAGAGGACGACGGCCACGGCGACCAGCGCGAACTCGTAGGACGCCCGGTCGCGCACCTTGCGGTAGAGCTGCCGCCCCGGCGGGGGCGGCGGCAGGACCACGCCCGTGATCATCTCGGCGGGCCGCAGCACCGTCTCGATGTGCGGGGTGTCGCCCGGCAGCCGGTAGAAGTCCGTGATGCCGACGCGGCGTACGGACGCGTCGGGGCCGAGCAGCTCGATCTCCGCCGCCAGCGCGGTCATCGCGACGGCCATGTCCGAGGGGTGGGCGGCGATGCACGAGTCGCTGGTGCCGAGGACCGCGTGCATCCGGTTGAAGCCGCCGATCGCCGAACATCCGGACCCTGGACAGCGCTTGTTGCAGTCCGCTGCGGTGTCGTAGAAGTACGGGCAGCGCGTCCGCTGCAACAGGTTGCCCCCGGTGGACGCCTTGTTGCGCAACTGGCCCGAAGCGCCGGACACCAGGGCCTGCGACAGCACCGGATAGCGGGTGCGCACCCGGGCGTCGGCGGCCACGTCGGAGTTCGTCGCCTGGGCCCCGATGCGCAGACCGCCGTCCGGCAGTTCCTCGATCTCGCGCAGCGGAAGCCGGCTGATGTCGACGAGATGGCTGGGACGCTCGATGCCGAGCTTCATCAGGTCGAGCAGGTTGGTGCCGCCGCTGATGAACTTGGCGCCGTCCTTGGACACCGCGGCGACGGCGGCCGGCGCCTCCCTCGCCCGCTCGTACGTGAAGGGTTTCATCGGGGGCCTCCGTCCGCCGCCGCGCGGATGGCCGCGACGATGTTCGGATAGGCGGCGCAGCGGCAGAGGTTGCCGCTCATCCGCTCGCGGATCTCCTCCTCGGTCAGCGTGATGCGCGGGGAGGCCACGTCGGCGGTGGCGTGGCTGGGCCAGCCCGCCGCCACCTCGGCGAGCACGCCTACGGCGGAACAGACCTGGCCGGGCGTGCAATAGCCGCACTGGAAGCCGTCACACTCGACGAAGGCGGCCTGGAGGGGATGCAGCCCGTCGGGGGTGCCGAGCCCTTCGATCGTCACCACCTCGTCGCCCTCGTGCATCACGGCGAGCGTCAGACAGGAATTGATCCGCCGGCCGTTGACCAGCACCGTGCAGGCGCCGCACTGCCCGTGATCACATCCCTTCTTGGTCCCGCTCAGACGCAAGTGTTCGCGCAGCGCGTCGAGCAGTGTGGTCCGCGGGTCCACCGCAAGTCGCCGTGCCCGACCGTTGACGTGCAACATGACCGTCGAGAGCCGGGCCGTCCCGTCCCGGCCCGACCCCACGGCCTCCGAAACCGCATCGCTCATCGCAGCCCGCCTTCCTCGCCAGGTGCGGGTGTTGCCCGGATGTGCGCCGCCGCTTTCGTGCGCGACCCTGTTCCCAGGCTGCCGCAACGATGGGCCCACGGCGAGGGTCCGTTCGGCGTATGTGCCTGCGCCTGCCACGGCGAGGGTCCGGTCGACGCGCGTGCGCGTCTGCCACGGCGAGCGCGGCACTCCGCTCGACGGCCTGGCCGCCGGCGAGACGCCCACGGCCTCGGAGACGCAGCAGATCTCCGGACACCGGCGAGGCGGCTCAGGCCCGGGGGTCCCTCTCGTTCAGCGCGTCGAATTTGCGCACCTCGTTGCGCATGTGCGGGACCCACTTGGCGAAGAGCGCCATGACCTCCGGTGTGCTCAGGTGCCGATCGAGCGCCTCCTGGGACGCCCATTGCTCAAGTACCGTGACGGCTCCGGCCGCCGCGTCCTCCACGCAGAACGAGATCAGCACGTTTCCCGGGTTCGCCGCGGCGACCGGATAGGTCGCCCGCGCCTCGGTGACGAACGTTTCGACGTCACCGGAAGGGACGAAGACCCGGCCGGCGATGATGACGGCCGTCGGGGCGGCCTCCTGTTCCGTGCCCGCGGTGGTGGCGTTGTCCTGGAGTGAATCCATGTGCTAACCCATCGTTACCGTTGTGCGCTGTGCAAGGGGCCCGGTCCTGGCTCTGGCTCTGGCTCTGGCTCTGGAGGTTAGCCCCTGACGTTGACGTCAGGGGCAAGTGTGGGCCTCCGGCTCGTCATCGGCAGCTGCGTTATCCGTATGCGCCACGACCAGCGGGCCGATGGCGCTGCGCGACAAGCCCCGGGCGGATGATCACGGTGTGCGACAGAGTTCGGCCAGGCCGCGCAGTCCGGCTGCGAAGATGTCGGACCGGAAGGTTTCCGACAGCTCCTCGGCGTCGGACCGGTCGCAGTCGAAGTCCACCGACCAGCCGACGAACGTCTCATCGGTAGCGGTGACAGGCAGAACCCGCATGGTGGCCCGGTAGGACTGCACCGGGTACGGGGAGCTGACGATGCCGTAAGTCAGGGACCGCGTGTGGTCGTCCAACGCCAGGAGGGACTCCACGACGGTCTCCCCGTCGGCCATGGACAGCGTGCGGACACAACCGACGCGGTCGGGCGCTTCCGCGTCCGACAGGACGCAGCCCGCGACGGCCGGCTGCCAGGTGGCCAGGCCACCGAAGTCGCGGACCACGCGCCACACCGTGGTGGCCCGGGCCGGGATGACTGCGCCGGCGAATGCTTCGGGCATGAAAGGACTCCGGTTTCTGAGAGGGGGCCGGGGGAGGGCCGCTGTGGCGGAGTCCTCGACCGGCCCGGGGAAGGACCGCAGGGACCGCTGGTGTGCGGTCGGCGGCGCGGTGACGGGGGATGGCGATGGTGACCGGTGGACCGATGGACCGGACCGGTGACAGGCCCGACGCTACGAGCGCGGCCGCGAGCGTGGGAGGGTGCGCCGCGGCTACCCGAGAGGCGGCCACCCGGGACACGGCAGTCCGGGATGCGACTACGCGACGTACGAATACTCGCCATTCGACTCCCTTGCACCCACCCGGGCCCGGCTGTCACACCCGGGTGGGTGCAGCGCACCCACGCCCCGCCGCCCGCCCGCGATTAGCGTGGCTGCCATGGAAAGCGAGAACGAACTCGGTGACTACCTGCGCGTCCGTCGTGCGGCGGTCGCACCGGCGGCGGTCGGCCTGCCCGACGACGGCCCCCGGCGGGTGCCGGGGCTGCGGCGCGATGAAGTGGCGCTGCTGGCCGGGATGAGCACGGACTACTACATCCGGCTGGAGCAGGGCCGCGAACGGCACCCGTCCGAGCAGGTGCTGCGGGCGATCGCCGGGGCACTGCGGCTGGACGACGCGGCGGCCGCCCATCTCTTCCGGCTGGGCCTGTCCGTCTTCGGGACGGCGGCCGCCGCGACGACCGTCGCTCCGGAGCTGCTGCGGCTGATGGACGGCATGCGTGAGGTGCCGGCCTTCGTGGTCGGCTCGGCGCAGGACGTGCTGGCGGCCAACGCGATGGCGCGTGAGCTGTACCGCGGTTTCGCCCGGTACGACAACCTGCTGCGGATGATCTTCCTGGACCCCTTCGCGCGCGAGTTCTACGGCGACTGGGACCGCGCGGCGCGTATCGCGGTCGGCAACCTGCGGGCGTCCTCCTCGCAGTTCCCGCAGGACGAGCGGATCGAGCGGATCGTCGGCGAGCTGAGCGTGCGCAGCCCCGCCTTCACGGGCCTGTGGGCGCGCTACGAGGTCCGCCCCCGTACGCACGAGGACAAGCACTTCCGGCACCCACGGGTGGGGGAGCTGCGTCTGCACTTCGAGGCGCTCGCCGTCACCAGCGCCCCCGGACAGCACCTGTCCGTCTACAGCGCGGAACCCGGCAGTGCCGCCGCCGACGCCCTGGTCCTGCTCGGCCGGCCGGCCGAGCAGGAAGTGGTCCCGACGGACCGGACCACTCCCGTGGAGGAAGGAGAATTCCGCCCATGACCGCGTCGCTGTCCGACGCCGCGGGCACCTTCGAGGTAGCGGGCAAGAAGGTCGCCCGTCTCGGTTTCGGCGCCATGCGCCTGACCGGGCTCGGGGTCTGGGGCGAGCCCGATGACCGTGCGGAGTGCGTCCGTGTGGTGCGCCGCGCCGTCGAACTCGGCGTGCAGCTGATCGACACCGCTGACTCCTACGGCCCGTACGTCAGCGAGGAGATCATCCGGGAGGCGATCCACCCCTACCGAGACGACGTGCTGATCGCGACCAAGGCCGGACTGACGCGCAACGGGCCCGATGTGATCCGGACCGACGGGGCACCGGTACGCCTCGGTCCGGCGGCGTGGCCGCCGGTCGGACGCCCGGAGTACCTGCGCCAGCAGGCCCTGATGAGCCTGCGCCGGCTCGGCGTGGACCAGATCGACCTGTTCCAGCTGCACCGCGTCGATCCGAAGGTCCCGCTGGCGGACCAGGTCGGCGAACTGAAGAGGCTCCAGGACGAGGGCAAGATCGTCGCGATCGGGCTGTCCCAGGTCACCGTCGACCAGATCGAGCAGGCCCGTACGATCGCGGAGATCGCCACCGTCCAGAACCGCTACAACCTCACCGACCGCGGCTCCGCCGACGTCCTGGAACACTGCACCCGCCACGGCATCGGCTTCATCCCCTGGGCGCCGGTGGCCGCGGGCGAACTCGCCCGCCCGGGTGGCCCGGTCGACCGGATCGCGACCGCCCACCACGTCGGCCCGTCACAGGTGGCGCTGGCCTGGCTGCTGGCCCGCTCCGGGGTCGTCCTGCCCATCCCCGGCACCTCCAAGGTCGCTCACCTGGAGGAGAACCTCACCGCGGCGACCGTGCGACTGAGCGACGCGGAAATCGACGAACTGACCGCCACGGCGTGATGGCCGCCCCGGGAAGGCAGCTGCCCCACCCCTTTGCCCCGTGAGCCGCCTGCCTTCCCAC
This sequence comes from Streptomyces sp. NPDC059788, assembly GCF_042732265.1. Taxonomy (NCBI): domain Bacteria; kingdom Bacillati; phylum Actinomycetota; class Actinomycetes; order Kitasatosporales; family Streptomycetaceae; genus Streptomyces; species Streptomyces sp. NPDC059788. Next base: position 109,643 of record NZ_JBHWHY010000027.1, read on the forward strand.
CTCCGCCCCCATTCCCACCCCCACCACCATCTCCCCCCATCTCCACCGAAGAAAAGATGCTGACCATGCTGCTTCCCTCCGACGAGGCGGGCCGAGGACGTCCCGTCGTCCTGCTGCACGCCCGTCCCACCGACCGCACCATGTGGCGCGCCCACCTTCCCCTGCTCGCCGATGCGGGCGTGCGGGCCATCGCCCTGGACCTGCCCGGCCACGGCGACGCTGTCGTACCCGCCGGCCGTGAGGCGGCCCCCTGGACGGATGTGCTCGACACGCTCGACCACCTCGGGGCCGACCGCTTCGTCCTGGCCGGAAACTCCCTCGGCGCCCTGACGGCGCTCCAGGCCGCCGTCACGGCTCCCGAGCGGGTCGAGGGCCTGGTGCTCGTCGGGTACCGGCCCCACGAGCAGCCGGCCTCCCCACGCTTGCAAGCCGCTTGGGACGCCGAAAGGACGGCGCTCGCCGCCGGCGATCTGGACGCAGCGGTGGCAGCCGGCGTCGAGGCGTGGACCTCGGCCGACGCGACCGACGAAGTACGGGCTCACGCGGCCCGTATGCTCCGCGCCCAGCTCACCGCACAACTCGCCAACGGCGAGCCGTCGTTGGCGGCGGACCCGCTCGGCGAAGGAACGGCAGCGCTGCGCACCCTGACCGCTCCCGCCCTGGTCGGCGTCGGCGAACACGACATGCCCGACTTCTTCGAGGGCGGCGAGGAACTGTCCCGCGCCCTCGACGCAGGCCGGACCGTGGTCATTCCCGCCGCAGGACACCTCGCTCCGCTGGAACAGCCCGCGGCTTTCTGCACCTTGCTGCTGGACTTCATCCGCCGTATTCCGGAGCGCACCGGGCAACCCTCAGGTTCTCGGTCCGGTGGAGCGCGCTGACATGCTCGTCGGCTCCGGAGGCCATCGAGATGGAGCCGCACGGCGTAGATGCCGTCCGGGCTGCCGACTGTCAGGTCCCCACCGGGGTTGAGGAAGCCCGCGGTGCGCGCACCGCTCTGTGGCCGCGCCCCGACGTCGTTGTCGAAGACGCGGCCTGCGCTGGGCATGCCCTACTGGATGTGGTGCGCTCCGCGGGGGCGCCGTACGCCGGGGCGTGCGGTCGCCTTACGGTGTGTATACGGCGTCACTGCCGTACAACTCCTTGGTGAACGCGGAGACGTCGGCGCTGCGGTCGGTGCCGTCGAGGTTGTACGTGAGATATACGCCGTACCCTCCGCGGACGGTGCGGCGAGCGAGGTCGGCGGCCGTGCTCTGCGGGGTCCGGCCGATCTCGACAGCCGCCGGTGAGAGCTTCGACTTGGGCAGTGCGATGCCGGGGACCTGCCAGCTGCCGTAGTACGGGTTCCAGGCGTAGTCGAACTTGGAGGAGATGTTGACGCCGCCGTAGGAGAGGCTCGACGCGGACGGGCCGATGTTGTAGAGGCTGATGATCTTGTTCGGCATGTTCGCGCGCAGCGCCGTCACCAAGTGCACGAACGAGCTGCTGTTGGGCTGGCCGGTGCCGTTGGTGCCGTACTTGGCGTACTCGTCGTCGAAGTCTATGCCGTCCAGGCCGTACTTGCCGACGGTGTCCGACAGCTGCTTCGCGAACGCCGAAGCCGCCTGCTGCGCCGGGAAGTTGGCGAATCCCGCGCCCTGGTGGTTGCCGAGCACCGAGAGGACGACCTTGATGCCCTTCCGTTGCAGTGGCCGCACTTCGGTGGCAACGTTGTCAAGGACGCGCTGCACGTTCTCGTTGAAGTGCAGATACGCCGTCTTCGTGTCCGTGTTGTAATTGATGTTCGCTGCGAAGATCACGGCGACGTCGAAGACGTTGCCGCCGCCCTTGGCGAGGGTGTACTTGCCTACGTTGAGCATGCTGTGGTTGTTCACCTCGACGTAGGCCACCGAGGTCGGGCCCTGCTTCTTGGGAGCGGGGGCGGGGGCCGCTGCCGCGCCGGCCGGGGCGGTCGCGCCGAGGGCGAGGGCCGCGATGGCCGAGAGCGTGAGCGCGGCCGTCCGCACTCTGCGCCGTACCAGATTCAACATGGGTGATCGGTCTCCCGTCGTGAGGGCCGGCGCCGGACCTGTTCGACAGCGCCGGTTGATCCCCGCGAGTTTTACACTCCCGCCGATGTTGCGGAAGAGGACCACAGTTGTCCAAAGACCGGTGAGGCCGTCGATGGAGCGGAAGTAGTCGTACGGGGCCGCCGGAGCCGAGGTGGCTTCGGCGGCAGGCGGGGCGTCTGTGCCGAAAAGCCGGCAGCCCACCCGAACGTTCTCCCGCCCCCGCAGACCTACAAGGCGAGGTTGCGGGCCGCGGTGAGGATGCCGACCACGCGCGGGAAGTCTTTGAGCTGTTTGAGGAGCGAGTCCAGCGCGGGGATCAGGCATCGCGGCGGGACATCACGGGCCGCCAGGATGTCCGCGGTCCAGGTGATGAACGTGGTGAACAGGTCGACGTCGTCGACGTAGAGGGCGGTGGCGAGGTAGCTGACGATGAAGTCGATGTCCTCGATGGTGCGCTCCCGCTGGTACTCGCTGTACCGGTGCGTTGCGGGAAAGTTGTCCTCGACGTCGATGAAGGTCTGCTTGACCAACTGCAGACTGGACCGGCGGAGCATGGTGTACTCCTGGTCGCCCAGGTGCGGCAGGTCCGCCTCTGTCGAACGGGCCGTGTGTTCCCGGGGCCGCGGCAGGTCCCGGCCGAGAACGGCGGCCGCGTCGGTCGCGTCCTCGGCCCACTCGGCCTGCATCAGCCGTGCGTAGCGCCCCTGTGGGCCGAACGCGGCACCTCCGGCGAGTACCCGGACACCGGCCCCCTTGCATGAGGTGATCGCGTTGTGGGCGCCGGGCAGCAGAGGCGGGATGGACGAGGACAGCAGCACCGCCTGTGCACGCGTGCGGCGCACGTGGTCGACCAGATGCCGGGTGGGGACCTGCGCCCCGAGATAGTCGACACGCCAGCCCCGTAGCCGCAGCACTTCGCTGAGCAGGCGTGCGGGCAGGGCGTGCCACTCACCGGCGGCACACGCCACCGTGACCCTGCCCGCATACGTACCGGAAGGGGTGGGAACGGTGGCGTCGGCAACAGCCGCGATACACCGCTCGCTGATGGCCGTGGCGGCGTGTTCCTGCGACACCGTGATGTCATTGGCCGCCCAGGCCAGGCCCACGCGCTCCTGAGTCGGTGCGATCAGTTCGAGCAGGACCCGTTCTCCCGCGTCACGTTTCCGGTCGGCAGCCGAACGGCCCGTGGTATGTGCCTGCTCGGGCTCTGCCGCGTCGAGCGCCTGACGTACGACGGCGACAGCGCGTGTCTCGTCGCACTCGCCGAGCGCCTCCCACAGTTGATCACGTAGCTCGCCGAGGCTGTAAGCCTCGTCAACACCGGTCACGCGGTTCACCTTCTCCGAGCGGTATCGCTCACGATTGTCGGACGGTTGTCATGGGGCGGAGCCGATCGCCAGAACGGCCATGTCGTCGTGCCGGCCTTCCCTCACCCACTGGGCGACGACCATCTGCACGCGTTCGGTGACTGCTTCGACCGGCATCCCGGCGCACTGGGCCAGCACGGTGCGCAGCCTGTCTTCACTGAACATCACATCGCCCAGTGGCCCACCGCGCGCTTCGGTGATCCCGTCGGAGTACAGCAGACAGGTCTCACCGGGGCCCAGAGCGACCTCGGCGGTCTCGAACTCAAGGTCGGCGAAGGCGCCGACCAGTGTGCCGACCGTCCGGGTCTCTTCGACCTGGCCGGTGGCGCGCACGACGAGCGGGGCGGGGTGGCCCGCGCTCGTGATGCGCAGCCGTACCTCCGCGTGGTGGCGCACCACGGTGACCAGGACCATGGTCACGAAGGGCGCCTGTTGGGACGCGAGCAGCGCACGGTTGAGGAGAGTCAGTACACGGGTGTGGTCGGCGGCGAACGGCACCAGCGCCTGCAGTGTGGTGCGCACCTTGCCGGCCGTGACCGCGGCCTCCAGGCCCTTGCCGCACACGTCACCGAGCACCGCGACCGTCTCGGCTTCCGGTGTGTCGGCGGGATACAGATCGTAGAAGTCGCCGCCGATGCGTTCGTCCGTCGCCGCGGCGCGGTAGCGGCCGGAGAAGGAAACACCGTGCACCCGGCCGAGCTCGGGCGGCAACAGATCACGCGTCAGCACGTCCGTGATGTGCGCCTGGCGGACATGGCTGCGGGCGATGGACAGGGCGGCACCCGCACGTGCGGCGAAGAGTTGGGCGAAGGACTCTTCGGCAGCGGTGAACGGAGCCTCCTGGCGGTGGCGCATCAGTATGAGGCATCCGGTCGGCGCACCATGTCCCGGTAACGGGACCACGGCAACCGAACCGATCTCGGAGACACCACCCGTGAAAGCCTCGGGCAGTGCCCAGGCCGGCACCTCGTGGGGGTCAATCCAGCAGGAGGACACGGCGGGCAGCCCCTGCAGCGCCTCCGCCAGGCCCGGAAGCTGCTCGGGGTCCAGGGTGATCCGCTTCTGTGCCGTCGGCCCTTCGGTGGTGCACCGCGTCACGGGGAAGCTGCGTCCGTCGCCCTCCCCGACGAGGACCGCCGTGTGCGCCAGGTGCCGGGCCGCCCATTGCACGATCACAGCCGCGCAGTCCTCGACATTCAGCGCGGCCGGCAGCTCCGAGGAGAGTTCCTGCAGCAGAGCGGCTCGCGCGCGCTCCCGTGGCACGCCCGCCGGGGCACCGTCACCGACCAACCACCACGTCACCGTGCCGTCCACGCCCGGCCCGGCAAGTGCCTTCACCCGCTGCCCGCTGATCCGGCCGTCGACCCACGCCGACGGCTTCTGCCGCGTACCGCCGACATGCTGACGGTGGGCCTCGACGAGCCATGTGGGCGCGACATCCTCCAGCAGCACACCCACGCCTACCTGCGCCAGCAGAGCCACGGCCTGCTCGTTGTGGGACAGCACGATTCCGGCCGCGTCCACTGTCATCACCGGATACGGATCACAGTGCTGCGCAACAGGTCCTACACCGCGAGAGCTCTTCTGCTCGGGTAAGGAGACCATCGACCGGGAACCCACTGGCGCGGATCCCCACCCTCCATTCACTCGTAGTTAAGCAACCACCCCACGCTACCGACGGCGTATAGCTACCGGCTGTACTTCTCCATACCTCTGACATCTTCCCCTCGACTGCTGAATAATCCGCCGGCGCAGTAACACCGCCCCTTCGCACCCAGCTGGCCATAGCCCTATGACGTGCCGCCAGTCGCAGGTGCCCGGCAGCGGCCGCTAAGGACGACGAGGCGGGTGCCGGCGTCGATGACGATCCACGTCCTCCCAGCTCAGCGCGTTCCCTCCAGAGGAACCGCGCCCAGCTCCCGTACCTGTCGGGAGGATCAGCGAGGTGAATCCACTAAGCCTCCGCCTCGGCAACTGCATTGGCGGGTGACAACCCGAGTGGAATGATCGCGCTCGATGGACGAATTGTTGTTCGACGCAGCGCTGTGTGATTTTCGACGGAGTCGTACGCCTGTGGGATTTCGACGCGATGAACGCATTGCGCCGGACGCGGGAATTGGCGCCGGGCGCGCCGGTTTCGATGCCTTTGATGCCTTCGATGCCTTGGTCAACGCCGCTCGGGTCGGTGTCGCGAAGCCTGATCCGTGAACTGTCGCTATGGGAGGGGCTGTTATGCCGCTTTGTGGCCTGTGGCCTGTGGCCTATGTGCTCACCGCCGTGCAACCCCCGCCGGGGAGCAATGCTCAGGACTTGTGGATCGGGGCTCGGGGAGCACGCAGTGGGCGTACCTTCCCGAGTGATCGATTGAAGGTCACCGAGTAGGCCGACGCTGCGAACGTCGGCTGGGAAGGCACGCCCGTGCTCAGCGTAGTAAACGCGACGGAACCACTCATAACGGCTCCCTGATCGACGAGATTGTCCGTGAGGGTGCGAGGCGGATGCTGGCCGCCGCTCTGGAGGCCGAAGTCAACGCCTATATAGCCGAGTTGGCGGGCGAGCGGGATGGCCAGGGCCGTCGCCTGGTCGTGCGCAACGGCTACCACCAGCCGCGGAACGTCGCCACGGGCGCCGGAACGGTCGAGGTCAAAGCGCCGCGCGTGAACGACAAGCGGATCGATGTGTCCACCGGCGAGCGCAAGCGGTTCTCCTCGGCGATCCTGCCGCCTTGGTGCCGCAAGCCCCGAAGATCAGCGAGGTCCTACCGCTGCTCTATCTCCACGGCCTGTCGTCCGGTGACTTCGTTCCCGCGCTCGAGCAGTTCCTCGGCAGCTCGGCCGGCCTCTCGCCGGCCACCGTCACCCGGTTGACGACGCAGTGGCAGGCAGACCATCAGGCGTTCTCCGGGCGTGATCTGTCGGCCACCGACTCCGTCTACGTGTGGGCCGACGGCATCCATCTGCGCATCCGCCTGGCCGAAGCGAAGTCCTGCGTGCTGGTCCTGATGGGCGTGCGCGCGGACGGCACCAAGGAGTCGATCGCGATGACGGGCGGCTACCGCGAATCGGCCGAGTCCTGGGCCGATCTGCTGCGCGATTGCGCCCGGCGCGGGATGCGCGCCCCGGTCCTCGCGGTCGGCGACGGCACGCTCGGCTTCTGGAAGGCCCTGGCCGAGGCCTTCTCCGCCTCCCGGCATCAGAGGTGCTGGGTTCACAAAACGGCCAACGTGCTCAACGCTCTGCCGAAGTCGGCCCAGCCCGGCGCCCGCAAGGCGCTTCAGGACATCTACAACGCCGAGGACCGTGAACACGCGTTGAAGGCTGTCACCTCGTTCGAGAACGCCTACGGCGCGAAGTGGCCCAAGGCCGCAAAGAAGATCACCGACGATACGGAGGAACTGCTGGCGTTCTACGATTTCCCCGCCGAGCACTGGATCCACCTGCGAACGACCAACCCGATCGAGTCGACGTTCGCGACCGTCCGGCTACGGACCAAGGGCGCCGGCAGCGCGGCAGCCGCCCTCGCCATGGTCTTCAAACTCGTCGAGTCCGCACAGGCCCGCTGGCGGGCCGTGAACGCACCTCACCTCGTCGCCCTCGTCCGAGCCGGATCCCGCTTCGAACGGGGACGTCTCGTCGAACGCCCCGGCGAGGATGCGGCCTAGTCTGCGGGACTGATCGGTATGGCCGAACTGCCGCGCCCCCCTGTCTGGGCGACGAGAGACCGGAAAGCGTCCAGGTCGCCGATGACCTCTTCGACGCGGTTCCGCTGCTGGTACATGCTGTAGTAGCGGGCGCCGATGGCGTCAGGGTCGGCCTCGCCGCCGCCGGGGACGACCCCGGAAGCGATCGTCACCGTGCCCGCGTGGATTCCCTGCGGCTTGAGTTCAGCGTGCAGGGTGTGTGCCCAGTTACGCAGGCCGGCCATGGCCATTCCCACGTTGGCCAGAAAGGGTGCGGGGACCGTCGAGGAGACGCCGGTGGTCAGCAGGAGCGTGCCCTCGCCTCGGGCCAGCATCTCCGGCAGTACCTGGCCCACGGCCGTCACCGCGCCCAGCACATGCAGCTCGAACTGCGCGGCGACGGAGTCGACCGTGGTCTGTGTGGCATGGGTGATCGGCCCGGTCGGGCTGGGACTGTATTCGAGCACGTCGATCGGTCCCAGCATGTCCCTCGCCGCAGTGAGGGCGGTGGTGAGCGCGTCACGATCACGGATGTCGGCGGGAAACGCGGCAGCGGCGATGCCCAGCTCGGCCAGCTCACTGACCAGGGTGTCCAGCTTCCCCTTGGTACGGGCGATCAACCCGACCTGGAACCCCTTGAGGCCGAACGCGCGAGCCACCCCCATCCCCAGCCCCGGACCGGCACCGACAACAACGAGCGTCTTCACCACGAAGAATCCTCTCCGATCACCGCGAGCGGAGCGGTGCTACCTCGACTCCGCGCCGGTCACTTACTGTTTGTGAGTGGCCCCATGATTTGTTACTGGGAGGGCCGCGGCAAGACGGCACATTTATGTCAGTGACACACACGGAGGTAACCGTTGGCGCCTCGCAGGAACACCTCCCCGGCCCCGCAGCACCGCGACTCCACGCAACCTCCGACAGCAGGCACCAGCTGCGAGCCGGAGGAGGAAGCGTGCTGGCAGGTGCTCCAGATCCTCGGATTGATCGGCAGCAAGTGGAGCATCCTGATCATTGGCCAACTCCGCGACCGCACCCTGCGCTTCGGTGAACTGCATCGCACCGTCAACGGCATCTCCCAGCGCATGCTCACCCTGACACTGCGGCAACTCGAACGCGACGGCCTGTTGACCCGTACCGTCCACCCCAGCGTTCCCCCACGCGTGGACTACACGCTCAGCGAACTCGGCGCGACACTACTGGACTCCGTCGTCGCTCTCGGAGAATGGGCCACCACACACCGCCATGAGATCAACGACAACCGAACCCGCTACGACGCCACACACCCAACGCAAGCACCGTCCTGAAACCCCTGCTCAATCCACAGAATTTGACAATTCCTCCGCCGGGTCGGCATCTCGGGACAACATCACACAGCGGATCAGACCCCCGCGGCGTCGCCGGGGCCGGTCAGCGCCGGCCGACCGAGAGCTACGCGGACGGGTCCATCCGGTACCGCAACGAGGCGAACCACCTGTGCCTGCCGGCTCCCGACGCCGACCGGGGCAAGGTCACTCTCTACAAGTGCGAGGACATCCCGGCCGAACGCTGGAATGCGGTGAAGCCCTGAACCCCACCGGGCCGCCTGGACGACGGCACAACAGGCCCGGCCGGCGCCTGCCCGGAGGTCGCGCCGAACGTCGCGATGGCTGTCGCGATGGCGAGTTCGAAGTTGTTGCCCGTCGCGGTGAACGCCGGTGTCGTCGCCTTCAGGTAGTGCAGTCCGAGCGCGCGGCCGACGGCCAGGGGCCCGGCCCACATGGCCCCTTCGCCGGGTATCGGTCACACCTCAACAGGGCCGGGGAGCGTGATCGCCGGCCTGCCGCCTCTCCGTATTTGCCGTAACGGCAATCAGCATTGCTGATGCGTGCGGCTCCAGTCCACCATCCGGACCACCGACCCCACCGGTCGGTCCGTGGCCGTGCCGTGGAGGCCGTCGACCGGCCGTGGAACCGGTCGAGGTTCCCGGCCGGCGGCGAGTCCTGACGTCGGTCGCGGGTGACCGCCACCTTGGAGAGGAGAACCCTGTGTCCAGCGAATGCTTCGGTGACGAGGGCGCGTTGCCCGGGTACGACAGGTGGCGTCGGAGACGGTGGGAGGAGATGGCGGGCCCCGCCGGTAAGGCGGGCCGCATCGCCTACCGGCTGATCACGGAACCGGGCCAGGAAGTCCCCGAGGTTCCGGGGCGGTGGACGTCCACCGGCTTCTCGGGAAGCCTGACGCTGACCGCGGCCCCTGCGGAGGGCGTCTTGGCCGATGGCCGGGCCGTGGACGGCGCGGTGAACTGACCAGCGCCAGCCGCCTGTCCTTCCCCGGCGGGCGGCGCGGCACCATCGAGGAACTGCGGGGAGCCCATGTCCTGGTCGTGTGGGACCCGGCCGCGCCCACTCTCGTAGGCCTGCGCGGAATCGAAGCGTGGCCGTGGGACCCGGCCTGGGTCGTCGAGGCGGAGTACCGTCCGGTGGATGCCGGGCGTCTCCAGGAAGTGACCCGGCTGACCAGCCCGAGGATGCGGGACACCCTCCCGGCCCCTGGTGACTTCGTCTTCGACCTGCGAGGCGAGCGGCACACGCTCCGGGCGTTCGGTGTGGGCGGCGACACCCTGCTGGTCACGTTCACCGACGGCACCAGCGGCACGGACACGCCCGGCATGGGCCGTTGGCTGATCCTGACCCGGCCCGAGGCCCGGCCCGAGGACGGCATGGAGAACGGCACGATCACGGCCCGAATCGACTTCAACCGGGCTGTCGTTCCCCACCACATGTTCTCGGCGGCCTTCCCTTGCCCCCTGCCTCCCCGGGAGAACCACCTCCCCCTGCGCATCGAAGCGGGGGAGCGCGCCCCCGTCTTCGACGAAGAAACGGCTGCCGGCCCCGCGACCGGCCCCGCCGCCTGACATCCGCCGTAACCGGCGCACCCCGAAAGGAAAGAAGACGATGACAACCGACCAGGACCTTCGCGCGGCAGCGGTGCACTACCTCCGGCAGTGGGAGGTGCGGGACTACGCCACGATGCGATCCCTGTGCACCGACACCGCCACCGTGTGGCACAACGACGGAAGCGGCGACCAGCCGATCGACGAGAACATGGAACTGCTCAAGCGGCTCGCCGCAGACGTCGGAACACTCCGGTACGACATCGTGCGGCAGTTCCAGCACGGCGACGAAGTCCTCCAGCAGCAGGTACTCCACCTGACCACGACCGACGGCTCCCGCAGTGAGGTACACGCGGCGATGTACTTCCGGTTCGACGGCGGCCTCATCGACTGCATCGAGGAATACTTCAACGTCGTACCGATCAACGCATCCATTCTACGAAGGTGATCGCTCGGTCCTTCATGAAACTGGCGGGGTTCACGCCGGGGCGCCAACCGGGACCGGTCCACTCCTGGCATCGGCTCGTCCGGGCGTGAGGCGTGGCCCGGTCTCGATTGGGTCGGCGTGCGGATCGCCGCTTGGCCACGTAGCGGGCGAGCCGGGTGGCGCCCATGATTATTGGCGCCGCGGCGATCCCTCCAGCCAGCCCCCACAGGATGCTGGCCACGAAGGACTGGTCGCGCACGCAGAGCCCGAGGACCACCCCCAGTCCGCCCAACATCACGAGCGAGACGGTCCGCTCAACGCCGGAGTAGCGCCTCTCCGAGTCGTCTGTCATTTCGGTGCTCCTCACGAGTCATGTCGTCCGGAATCGAAGGAAGAAGGCGGCAGCTGTCAGCTGAAAAGGCCGCCGACCGCTCCGGCGACGCCACCGGCCAAACCTGACGCGACAGCACCGGGGACGCACCCGGCTCCCCCGGCGAGGGCGCCGGCCGCACATCCGCCGATCATGCCGGCGGTGACTCCCTTGGCCGCATCGTCCAGCCACTTGGGGTCGGCGACGACGGGGAATGCCGTGGAGTCCGCGATCCGTACCGATTGGACGAGGGTGCTGCCGTCGACGCGGTAGCTGGTGGGTACGGGGTTGCCGTGGGCGTCCTTGGCCCAGGGGGCGGCGAAACCGCCGAGGAAGGTGCCGCCGACGGCGCTGGCGAGCCGGGTGTATTCGTCTTCGGGGTCGATGACGTGGGCGTCGATGCCGCGGTAGAGGGAGCGCAGCACTTCGAGCTTGACGAGGTAGGACTTGCCGGAGCCGGAGCGGCCGAGGATGACGGCGTTGTGGTTGTCCTGGGCGAAGCGGTCCCAGTGGACCAGGCCCTGGCTGGCGGTGTTGTAGCCGTACAGGACGCCGGCGGGGGCCCCACCACACGCTACCGGCGCCAAAAACTGCCAGCAGACAGTTAAAGGATGTTGAGACAGTCCTGCACCGATGCCTAACATGTGTCCAACTTCCCAGGTCAAACAGTGCCTTGTTGCGCAGCTCCAGCCCACGGCGCACAGGACAGCACCCGCTGTCTTTCTCCGCCGCACCCACAGGACGATGTGGCCGCGGAACTCCGTAGCGCACTGAAGAAAGCATCGCTTGCATGAAGCGCTCAAGCCCCGGACGCTTCGTGGGCCAGCCGCGAGCGGTGCTACCCGATCTCAAGACACCGAGGACACCACGAGGCTGCCCCACAGTCCACAGGCGCCGATCGCGCGTGGAGGAAGCAGATTCCGCTTCCGACGGCTGCGCGGGTGAAGTGAAACGAGCAACGTCGCTAAAGGCGCTGCTCGGCGTAAACGCGGGGAAACGCCGCCTTCGTGCGCCTGGAAGAACTGCAGCTCCTCTGGTGTGTTCACCACCAAGTTGGCGGCCCCGCAAGGGCATGTTCGATGCTCCGCCTCACATCCCTGACTTCAGAAGGATGCAGGTAGCGAGCGCGGCGCCCGAAAAATAGCGAAGAGCTGCAATGGAAGCCTCATCGCCTGGGCGAAGACGTTCTTGCACCCCTCTCTGAAAACCGTCTCCAAGCCGAAGGGGCAGAGGGGATTTAAGGTGCTGCCGCGAAGATGGCGTGTCGAGCGAACGATCAGCTGTGGATGCACTCACGCCGTCTGGTCCGCGACTACGAACGGCTTACCCAGCACAGCGAGGCCCTCATCAACTGGTCCGCGATCACCCTCATGCCCCGCCGCCTCACCAGGAAACCCGCCCGTCGCGGCCGTCCCGCAAGCCCGATCACCACCCACTTGGATGAACTCGCCGCTTATACAGCCCAGAAATCAGACAAAGGTCGAAGCTCGCAAATCGCAAAAAGCAAGCTATGCATCTGTTCCGAGAGCCGACCTCATAGCCCCTCGCAGGGATCTGATGGCACGGCGCAGCGCCACTTGAACCGGGGACTGAGTACCGCATTCAGTGCCGTTGATGAGCGCATCCCTCACGTCCCTCAATTTGCGCTGGGCTTCCTCGGAGGGACGGACCACGAAGTGTGGCGCTGTGATGGCGATCCGATAGGCCAGCTCGTAGGTGCCGCCTTCGCGGAAGGCGGCTCGGACTTGCCGCGCCCGCTCGTCGGGGGTGAGTTCTGGTAGGCGGCGAAGGTCTTTGAGGTGGGTCCGGGTACGCTCCAGTGCAGCTAGGTAGTCGCCGTACAGCTGCCGTTGGACCTCTTTCTGGCGCGTGTCCTGTTCCCGGCGCCAGCGCACCCTGTCGGCGAGCAGTGTGGAGCCCACACCGACGACTGCGCCGAGTCCCGTACCGACAAGCGTCTCCCACCCCATTCGGCCACCGTAGGGACGGCATAGGTGTCGCGCTAGTCAAGAGGCCGCAGCGTACCCAGCGCGAACGGTCAACTGCGTCCACCGCAGCCAAGGGCCGCTTCAGCCCCACACATGTCAAGCACAGGTTCTGAGCTTGTTCTTTATGGTCCGGTCGGGATGTCAGTGCCACCGCATAGAGTCCTCGCGATGGGGTCGGTACCGGGGCCACCAGCACCGAAGAACGGCAGCCTCCCTGGTCTGCCCGGGGGTGGTTACGGCCTAACCGGCGTCCAGGCATCAGTTGAGGGCCACGAGTGCAGCCCGCCAGCCCGGCCCCATCACGCGGTTCGAATGGCCGTCGAACTTGGCCCCACGGCTGGGCATTCACAGGACGTTGAGGCGGCCTTCGTCTGATCCTGTGCTCCGACCAAGGCGCACCGATCAAGACGAAGGCCGTGCAGGTGAGTCTGCCTCCCCGCGCGTAGTCAGGCAGTCGAACAGCTCGTCCCTGAAGCGCGACGCCTTCGCGAACGCATCCCCGCGATTGGGATCAGGAGGCCCGGGTGGACCTGACGCTGGTGGCCGAGCACCGGCGCTGGCACGGCGCCATGCACGGCGCGCTGAACAACGGGAGCGTGGACGTGCCCCGGTTGCGGCAGGTGTTGGCCGGCCTGCCCCTGCCGCAGGCCGCCGCGGGTTCAGGAACCTCCGCCCGCACCTCGCCTGCCCAACCCGTGCGCGAAACCCCCAATACCCGGCCCGGGACGGCCACCCGGCTCGAAGAACCGACGACCCGCCACCCGCTACGACGTGGGCAAGACCGTTCATCGACCAGAAAGCATCACCGAACGAAACCGACCCGGACCATAAAAGACAAGCTCATTTATGAGAGCCCGTCATCAAGTCCGTGACGAGCTACCGAGCGCTCGCCTCTGGAGGCACACTCACACGTCGCGGCGCCTCACGACGAGCACGGCGAGTGCGATCGTGATCAGCGGCCAGAGCGTGTACGCGGTCCAGGAGCCGGGGACCGTGGCGGTGTAGCCCAGGGATCCGGGTTGCGGCCCCCAGTTTTGGACCAGGCGATTCCAGGCGGCCGACACCAGCGCGTGTTGGATGTCCGCCGACCAGCGGTTGCTCTCCGAGAACATGGTGGGCAGCATCAGCAGGGTGAAGACGCTGGTGACCATGGTCCCGGCGGCATGCCGGAGCAGAACGCCGAGGCCCAGACCGACCAGGGCACAGACCGGAGCCAGCAACGCGGAGGCCACCAGCGCCCGCAACACCCCGGGATGGGTGATCGCAACGCCGGCGTGATGCCCGTCCAGGATGGCCTGGGATACCAGGAAAGAACCGGTGGAGGCGGCCGTGCCGACCGCGGTCCACAGCGCGGCGGCCACGGCCGCCTTGGCCAGCACGACCGAGCCGCGGGCCGGGACGGCCACGGTGGTGGCGCGGATCAGCCCGCTGCCGTACTCGCTCACGACGGTGAGGGCGCCCATGCTGCTGGCGACGAGCATCAGCGTCCAGTAGCCGGCCGCCGGGTAGGCGTCGAAGGGCAGGAAGTCAGCGGGGCCGGGGCGGGCGGCCTTGTCCGCCAGCGTGGCCGCGGCGGCGGACCCGACGACGAACAGGACGGTGAGGCCGATCGTCCACGGAGTGGAGCGCAGGGACCGCATCTTGATCCACTCGGCGGCGAGCAGGTCGCGGAAGCGGGCGGGCGGCTCGGCGACGGGGGTGGCCGGGGAGACGGAGGCGAGTGTGGTCATCTGGGCTCTCCTGCCAGGTATTCGGTGCTGTCGGCGGTCAGTTCCATGAAGGCCGCCTCCAGCGAGGCGGTGCGGGTGGTCAGCTCGTCCAGCCGGATGCGGTTCTCGAAGGCGAGCGCTCCGATCCGGTCCGCCGGGAGCCCGGTCACGGCGAGCTTCTCGGCGTCGGCCGGGCCCTCCGGCTCGACCGAGGCGCCCGCCGCGGTCAGCAAGGCCGCCAGCTCGGCGGCCTGCGGTGTGGCCACCACGACGCTGCGACGGGTGCCGCGGGCCGCGAAGTCCCGTACCGGCTCGGCGGCGATGAGGCGGCCCCGGCCGATGACGACCAGATGGTCGGCGGTGTTCTCCATCTCCGACATCAGGTGGCTGGAGAGGAAGACCGTGCGCCCCTCGGCGGCCAGTCGCCGGAAGAGCCGGCGTACCCAGAGCACGCCCTCCGGGTCCATGCCGTTGATCGGCTCGTCGAACATGAGCACGGGCGGGTCGCCGAGCAGGGCGGTGGCGATGCCGAGGCGCTGCTTCATGCCGAGGGAGAATCCGCCGATGCGGCGGTTGGCCACCTCGGCCAGCCCTACTTCCTGAAGCACCTCTTCCACCCTGCGCCGTGGGATGCCGTTGCTGCGGGCCAGAGCGGACAGGTGGGCGGCGGCGCTGCGTCCGCGGTGGATCTGTCCGGCGTCGAGGAGGGCGCCGACGTGCCGCAGTCCGCGCGGGTGGCGGTGGAAGGGGACGCCGCTGACGGTGGCGGCACCGGTGGTGGGCGTGTCCAGGCCGAGGATCATCCGCAGGGTGGTGGACTTGCCCGCTCCGTTGGGGCCGAGGAATCCGGTGACCTGGCCCGGCCGCACGGTGAAGGACAGATGGTCGACGGCCGTCTTGCTGCCGTAGCGCTTGGTGAGTTCGCTGACTTCGATCACGGCATCCACACTGCCGAGTAGGCCCCGTTCGGGCATGGGGCCGTGGGCGGCAATCGTGCGGCGGCACTGGCCCGTGGGCGTACGTCCCCGGGCTGATGCCGTGCCGGCGGTGGCCGGTTAGTCTCGCGACGTGAACCCCATGACGATCACCCCGTTGCCTGCGCGCATCGCGCATCACGGTGTTGTTCCCGGGAGGAAATGCCGCCGATGACCAGAACCAAGGCCGCGGCCTGGGCAGGGGGCGCCTCCTACCTCCTCGTGGTGGGTCTGCTGGTGGGGGGCGCGCCGCGGGCGTCGGGCACGGTCCACGGTGTCGGGGCACTGCTGGCTGTGAGCCTGCTCGCCGGCGTGGTGCGGCGGATGCCGTTGCCGGCTCTGGCCATGACGCTCTTCGGATCCACTGTTGTGGTGGCGGGCACTCCGGGTTCCGTCCATCAGAGCCTGGCGGCGTCGTACCAGGGCCAGTTCCTGTCGTATCTGGCGGTGGACCTCGTGCTGGGTTTCATCGTCGCCACCTGCGCACGGCGCGCTTGGGTTGTGGCCGTGGCCGTGTCCGCCGCCGTGCAGCTCCTGGTGATCGGCGGCTTCGCGCACGGGGACAGCCAGGCCGTCAACGCAGTGATCGCCCTCCTGGCGATGGCCGCATCCTGCACGGCCGGCCTGCTGAGCCGCGAGCGCCGCGAGCACGCGGTGGCCCTGCGTGCACAGGAGGTCGCCGAGGCCGTGACCGCCGAACGGCTGCGCATCGCACGGGAACTGCACGACATGGTCGCGCACAGCATCGGCGTCATCGCCATCCAGGCCGGCGTGGGCAGCCGGGTCATCCAGACCCAGCCGGCACAGGCGCGCGAGGCCCTGCGCGCCATCGAGGCCACCAGCAGGCAGACCCTGTCGGGCCTTCGGCGCACACTGGTCTCGCTCCGCCAGGACGACCGGGCCGCGACCACCTCGCAGCAGTCACCGCTCGCCCCCTCGCCGGGGCTGGCGGACCTCGAACGGCTTGCGGCAGCCACCGCGGACGCGGGGGTACGCGTCGACGTGCGCAGAAGCGGGGAGCAGCGTCCTGTGCCGGCCGAGATCGACCTGTCCGCCTACCGCATCGTGCAGGAGGCACTGACCAACGTGGTCCGCCACGCGGGCACCGGGCGCTGCCGGGTGGCCATCGACTACGGAGACGAGGAACTGTCCGTGGAGGTCGTCGACGACGGGCGCGGCGCCACCGGGAACGGCTCGGCCCACGGTTTCGGCATCATCGGGATGCGGGAGCGGGTCGCCCTGCTGGGCGGCCACCTCAGCGCCGGGCCGCGCCCCGAGGGCGGCTTCCGGGTGACCGCCCGGCTGCCGCTGCCCGCACCCCTCGGAGTTCCGGCGGAGGCCCGGTGACCGTCCGGGTGGTGCTCGCCGACGATCAGCCACTGGTCCGGTCCGGTCTGCGCGTGCTCATGGCCGATCACCCCGACCTGGAGGTCGTCGGTGAAGCCGCCACCGGCGCCGAGGCCGTCCAACTGGTGAGCGACACCGGCCCCGACGTCGTGGTCATGGACATCCGGATGCCGGGCATGGACGGGATCGAGGCCACCCGCCTGATCACGGCCGGCCCGGCGACCACGCGCGTCCTCGTCCTGACCACCTTCGACGAGGACGACCATGTCTACGGCGCACTCCGGGCCGGTGCGAGCGGCTTCGTGGTCAAGGACATGGCGCTGGACGACATCCTCACGGCGATCCGCGTGGTCGCCGCCGGCGACGCACTGATCGCGCCGGGCGTGACGCGCCGTCTGATCGCCGACTTCATCGCCCGCCCCGCGTCTGTCCCGGAACGCCCCCCGCTGCCGGTCGAGGGCATCACCGAACGGGAACGGGAAGTGCTGACCCTGGTCGGACGCGGCCGCTCGAACACCGAGATCGCCGAGGACCTCTTCATCACGGTCGCCACCGCCAAGTCGCACGTGTCACGGCTGCTCACCAAACTGGGCGCCCGGGACCGCGTCCAGCTCGTCATCACCGCCTACGAGACGGGGCTCGTCACACTCCCCCGCTGATCGCGTCCCTTGTGTTGGGGCCACGCAGGGCGCACAGGGCCCCGTCTCCGTGGCTGCGGACAATCGGACAGCGGCTGTGGAAGCTGATGTGCTCATGGACCAGCGGGGACAGCCGGGACCGGATCTCCAGGGAGATGGCCGGCCCGTCGCGCGCGCCTCCGCGCAGACCGCTCGCTCACGCGCCCCCGGTCAGCTCAAACAGCCGGCTCTGGCAGATAACCGAGGTGCTCGATGACCCACTTGCGAAGAAGCAGGTACTCGTCCCAACGCCGCAAAGGGCCCGGTGGACGTTCAACCACACGGCCCTCGGTGACGGACTGGCCCCACTGGAACTGCTCGCGTGTCAGATCGATCTCTATGCCACTGGGCAGCCGGTTCCACTGTCCGTGGGAACATCACCAGCCACCGGTCCCGGTCCACCATCGCCAACCAGCTCTACAACGCCAAGGAGCCGATGACGCTGTTCGAGCCGCAAGCCTGGCTCGGACATCGCTTACCGCAATCCACCCAGTACTACGCCAAGATCACGCCGAATACCCTCACGAAGGCATACACCGAGGCCGGATACTTCGCCCGCAACGTCCGCACGGTCGAGGTCCTCCTCGACCGTGACGCCCTCACCTCCGGGGCCGCGGCCACCGGTGAACCATGGCAGTACTACGATCTCGGTCACGGGCCGTGCTCCTACTCGTTCTTCGAACAGTGCCGGCACCGGATGGCCTGCGCCCGCTGCGACGTCTACACCCCCGAAGAATCGACGAAAGCCCAACTCGGCGAAGCCAAGGCCAACTTGCAGCGCATGCTCGTAAGCATTCCGCTCACCGAAGAGGAACGCGCCGCCGTCGACGACGGCCAGAGCGCCCTCGACCGCCTTCTTGAGCGCCTCGTCGAGCCGGCCACCCCAGCCGGCCCGACCCCGAGCGAGCTCAGGGCCGAACCCGGTCGGCCCCTGCCCTTGACTGTCCGATCACCACCCGACTCCACCAACCGAAAGTGCTGCTGACATGCGCCCCGCCCTCTTCACCCTCGACCTCCCCGGCCCCGGACGACTGAGCACCATGGCCCGACCCCGCGGCAACGACTGGCTTGAAGACGAGATGGCCGCGCTGAAGAACTACGGCGTCGACATCTTGGTCTGCGCGCTCACCGGCCCCGAACTCGACGAACTCGGCCTCGCAGACGAACCCCGGACAGCCACAGCAGCCGGGCTGCAGTTCGTCGCGATACCCATCCCCGACCGCACCGTCCCCGACCGCGCCGCGATCCTGCCTACCCTGCACAGACTCACCGAACAGCTACGCGACGGCGCACACGTCGTCACCCACTGCCGAGCCGGCATCGGCCGCTCATCCCTCCTCGCAGCCGCACTCCTCATCCTCGACGGCGTCGATCCCGACAGCGCTTGGAACCACATCGAACGAGCGCGCGGACTCGCCGTCCCAGACACCGCCGAGCAACGAGAGTGGACAATGGAACTCACCAAACAGGCGTGATGTTGACAAATCAGATTCCACAGAATGATCCGGTTGACGTGGCCTTCAACGAAGCCGGAGCTCCAGGGCATGGTCAAACCGGTGCGGACCGCGTCGACGTCGCGGGCCAGGCCACCGGCGAATCCGTGCAACTCCGGGATGCCGCTGGTCTTGGCGGAGTTGAGTCAGACGACGAGTCGCCGGGCGCCCTGGTGATGGACGAGCATCTCGGCGAATTCCTCGACCAGTGTGCGGATGGTGGGGAGGGCGGGGCAGCGGGCGCTGAACTCCTTGAGCAGGACCTGGTCCGGTTCGGGCAACGCGTCGGGATGGGTGAGGACCAACGCGCTGACCTCGCGTGCCTCAGCGCCAGCGGCCGGGGCGTGGGTGCGCCGTGTTCGCGCACGAAGCTGTACCGGCCTGCGGCCAGGCAGGACGAGAAGTGGCCGCACCTCGCGCCGGTGCTGTCCACCAAGACGATCAACTGGGAACTGATCGCCCAGCAGTACGACCAGATCGTGAAGCACACCACTGCTCTGCGCCTGGGCACTGCCGAAGCCGAGCAAGTCCTGCGGCGCTTCACCCGGGGAGGCCCCAAGCACCCGACGTACCAGGCGATCGAGGAGTTGGGCCGTGCGGTGCGTACGGCGTTCGTGTGCGACCACCTCGCCGACGTCGAGATGCGCCAAGAGATCCACGAAGGGCTCCAGGTGGTGGAGAACTGGAACTCCGCGAACAAGGACCTCTTCTACGGCAAGGACGGCGACCTGGCCGGGGCCGACAAGGAGTCCCAGGAGGTCAGCATGCTCGCGCTGCACCTGCTTCAGTCTGCCCTGGTCCACGTCAACACACTGCTGATGCAGCAGATCCTCGCTGATCCGAAGTGGGCTGACACCCTCACCGACGCGGACCGGCGCTCTCTCTCCCCGTTGTTCTGGACGCATGTGAATCCATACGGACGGTTCGAGCTGGACATGAACCGGCGCCTCGATCTGGATCTGATGGTCGGGCGGGTGCCGGAGCCGCGCACCGGTGCAAGCGCCCCGGGCGTTCTCTCTCGGTGAGAATGGCCGGTCGGGGGCTGTCTACTGGGCGGTGTAGCCGCCGTCGACGGGCAGGGCGATGCCGGTGACGTAGCTGGCGCCGTCGCTGCACAGCCACAGGACGGCTTGGGCGATTTCCTCGGCGTTGCCGAGCCGGGGAATGGCCTGGCCAGCGGCGGCCTGGTCGCTGTCGAGTTCGCCCTTGTGGAGCATGGCGTCGACCATTGGGGTGTGGATGGTGCCCGGGCACACCGCGTTGATACGGACGCCCCGCGAGCCGTATTCAAGGGCGGCGCTCTTCGTCAGGCCGATCACCCCGTGCTTGGACGCATGGTAAGCGGCGCGGCCGGGGTTGCCGACGAGGCCGCCGAGGGAGGAGCAGTTGACGATCGTGCCGTGGCCCTGTTCGCGCATGTGGTGCAGTTCGTGCTTCATAGCGGCCCAGATGCCGCGCAGGTTGATGTTCTGGACGCGGTCGAACTGGTCGGCGCTCTCGTCGGCGGCGTCGGTGGGCGGGGGCATGATCCCGGCGTTGTTGTAGGCCATGTCGAGCCGTCCGAAGGCTTCGACGGTGCGGTCGACGGCGGCGGCGACCTGGTCCTCGTCGGTGACGTCGCAGACCAGCGCGAGGACCTGGTGGCCGTCGTCGGCGAGCTGCTTGGTGGCGGCGTTGACGGCGTCCTCGTTGATGTCGGCCAAGGCGACGGCCGCGCCGGCGTCGGCGAAGGCGCGGGCCGTGGCCAGGCCCATGCCGGAGGACGCGCCGGTGACGAAGGCGACCTGGCCGGTGAAGTCATAGGTGGGGTTCATGATGGTGGCTCCCAACAAGGTTGTGCGGGCGTGAAGTTCAGCGTGCGGTCGTTACGGTGGCGTCGGCTGTCGCCGGTTCGGCGGGGTTTCCGATGGTGTGGTGGGCGACGATCCGGGAGGGGCCGGTGGTGCCGCGCAGCGCAAGGGCGATCAGGGGCAGCAGGGTGAGCGCGGCGAAGACCGCGCCGACCAGGGCCGGACCGGTCAGGCCGAGGGAGGAGTCCAGGGCCCGCCCGGCGGCGAGGGAACCGGCGGCGATGCCGGTGTTGTAGCCGGAGGTGGTCAGCGCCGAGGTCAGGGTGGGGGCGTCCCCGGCGAAGCGGACGGCGAGGGAGGTGACCACCGGGTTGACGGTGAACCCGGCCAGCGCCATGCCGAACACCAGGCCCACGGCGGCCACCGGGCTGTTCGAGGCAGGGATCAGGGCCAGCAGGATGAGGGAAGTGGCTGCCGACGCGGTGATCGTGGTGACCATCGGGCGGCGGTCGCCGAGACGGCCGCCGATCGCGGTGCCGCCCAGCGCCCCGATGCCGAAGGCGATCAGCACCAGCGGTACGGCGCCGGCCGGAATGCCTGCCCGGTCGGTCAGCAGCGGCGTGATGTAGGTGTACGTCGCCAGGACCCCGCCCATGATCAGCACGGCCGCGCCGAGCGCCAGCCAAAGCCGCCCCTGGCGAAGGGCCCGGACCTCGGCACGCACGGAGACCTCGGCCCGCTGCTCCGTTCGGGGGATGAACCGGCCGACGAACGCGGCAGCGAGCGCGGCGAGGACGGCGAGCGCCCAGAACGTGCCGCGCCAGCCGGTGTAGTGGCCGACGAACGAGCCGATCGGCACGCCGATCACGTTGGCCAGGGTGAGGCCGCCCATCATGACGCCGACCGCCCGGGTGGACCGGGCCGGGCCTGCTGCGGTGGTGGCGATGACGAAACCGACGGCCCAGAACGCCCCGGTGGCCAGGGCGGTCACCACGCGGGCGGTCAGCACGACGGTGAAGGAGGTACTGAGCGCGGCAACCGCGTGGCCCAGGGCGAAGACGGACAGGGCGCCGACGAGGGTATGTCGCTGAGGCAGGCGCAGGGTGGCCATGGCCATGGTGGGCCCGCCGACGATCATCCCGACGGCGAACGCGGTGATCAGGAGACCGGCGTGGGACACGCTGACATTCAGGTCGGCGGCCATCTCGGGCAGCAGTCCGGCGATGACGAACTCGGTGGTGCCCATCAGGAACGTGCCGGCGGCGAGCACCCAGACGACGAAGGGCAGCTTGCCGGGGACAGGCCCGGTGGCGGAGGGCATGCGAAAACTTCTTCCCGTACGAGGAGGGGCGGTGCTGGGGAGGTCAGGAGGCGGCCTTGATGGTGATCCGGTCGGCCCCGGCGAGCTGATCGGCGTCAGCGTCGATGTGGCCGAGGACCAGGAGGTCGGAGGAGGCGGAGGGGCCGTCCTTGTAGAAGAGGGCGAGGTTGCCCCAGGGGGCGTAGTAGGAGAGGTCTCCAGTCTTCGGCGCCTGTGGGTTGGGCGCGTTCTCGGTGGTCAGCTTCCTGGGCGGGTCGGCGATCCGCTCGGTCCCGTGGAAGTCCTTAAGGTCCAGGGTGAGCGGGAGCAGGGAGGCCAGGTCGCGGGCGGCGGGGCTGTCGTTCAAGGTCGCCTCGACCTCTTGGCCGTCGAGGGTGACGCGGATGTCCATCGGAGTGCTCCTGTCTGATCCCGTCGGGCTCGCCGACGCCGAACCCGGTGCGGACGACGAGGCGGAAGCGGTGGTGGGGGTCTGCTCGACGGAGGAGTTGTCGGAGCAGGCGGTCAGGGCCAGCAGCACGCCGACAGTGGCGGTGGTGGTCGGGGCCCGGCGGAGGGTGGAGGTGGTCATGGGGTGCCGTCCTGCGGGTCGGCCATGGGCTCGGCGTAGTGGCGGAAGCCCTTGCGGTCGGTGTGCAGGCCGTACAGCAGTTCCGCCAGCTTCTCGGGGCTGGAGGTCGCGGAGACGGGGCTGATCGCCCCGGGCACGATGAGCTGGACTGCGTGGATGTTCTCCGGTGCGAGGGCGGTGTGGAGCATCTGCGCGTATGCGCTCTCGGCGGCGAATGCGATCGAGGTACCGGCCACGGTGCCCTTCGGGCGTACCGCGCTGCCGCCGTTGACGAACAGCAGGCTGCCCCGGCCCAGCTCCCGCATCCCGGGCAGGACCGCGTTCACGCAGGTGACCGGGCCTTTTACGGAGAAGGCCAGCGGGGCGTCCAGGTCGGCCGCCGTGGTGTCCAGGACCGGCTTCATGAAGTCGCTGCGGGGCACCGGGCTGAACTGCAGAATCTCGACGGGCCCCAGCGTGTCCGCGGCCTCGTGCAGGGCTGCGGTGAGGGAGGCGGGGTCGAGGACATCGGCGGTGAACCCGCGGGCGGGGATGTCCTCCTGCGCCAGCTCGTACACCAGGTTGTCCTGGTGCTGGCTGCTGCGCGAGAGAAGGGCGACGGCGTGGCCCGCCTTGCCGAAGCGGCGGGCGGCAGCCAGACCCAGGCCGGGGCCGGCGCCGACGAGAGCGAAGGTGGTCACGGTAGTTCTCCCTACGAAGTGGGCGAGGCGGGGCGCTTCCGGGGTGCGGGACGGTGCTGGCCGGGTTCAGCCGGTGGCCGGGGCTGCGTGGTACTCCTCGTCGGTGACGGGGTTCAGCCAGTGCACGACGTCGTGGGTGTCGTCGCCCTCGTTGATGGCCAGGTGGACCATCAGCCGGTTCGGGGCGGCGCCGTGCCAGTGCTCCTCGTCGGACTCGAACAGGACGCGGTCGCCGGGCCGGATGATCTCCACCGGTCCGCCCCTGCGCTGGCACAGGCCGATCCCCTCGGTGACGAAGACGGTCTGGCCCAGCGGGTGGCGGTGCCAGTGGGTGCGGGCGCCGGGCATGAAGTGCACCAGGTTCGCGGTGACCCGGGAGGGGGCGGGCGCGGCGGCGACGGCGTCGATGTAGACGTCGCCGGTGAACCAGTCGGCCGGACCCTTGGCGGTGTCGATCGAGCTGCGGGTGATCTGCACGGAGAATCTCCTCGTATCAGAAGATGATGGGGCGGGGGGCGGGGGGCGGGGCTCAGGGGGTCAGGAGCGTCTTGATGGCACGGCGCTCGTCCATGGCTTTGTAGCCCTCGGCGACCTGGTCCAGGGGGAGGGTGAGGTCGAAGACCTTGCCGGGGTCGATCGCACCGGTGAGGACGCGGTCGATGAGGTCGGGGAGGTAGCGGCGGACAGGGGCGGGGCCGCCGCGCAGGCCGACGTGGGAAAAGAACAGTTCCTGTCCGTCGATGCCGACCTCGTGGGGGACGCCGACGAAGCCGACGTTGCCGCCGGGGCGGGTGGAGTGTAGGGCCTGGCTCATGGACTGAGCGGTGCCGACGCACTCCAGGACGCTGTTCGCGCCGATCCCGCCGGTCAGCTCCTTAATCCGGGCCGCACCCTCTTCGCCGCGTTCGGTGACGATGTCGGTGGCGCCGAACTCGCGGGCGAGCTTCTGCCGGATCTCGTGGCGGGACATGGCGATGATTCGCTCCGCGCCCAGTTCCTTCGCGGCGATGACCGCGCACAGGCCGACCGCGCCGTCACCGACGACCACGGCGGTCGAGCCCGGCTTGACCTCGGCGGCCTCCGCTGCCCACCAGCCGGTGCCCAGCACGTCCGAGACGGCCAGCAGCCCCGGCCAGAACTTCTCGTCCGGCACGCCGTCGGTGGCGACCAGAGTGCCCTGCGCGTTGGGGATACGGACGTACTCGGCCTGGCAGGTGGACATGAACTCGCGGTTCAGGCAGCTCGACTGGAACCCGTTGCGGCAGTTCGCGCAGGTGTTGTCGGAGGTCGCGAACGAGCCGACGACCAGCTGGCCAGGCTTGACCGCGGTCACCTCGGAGCCGACCTCCTCCACGAAGCCGACGTACTCGTGGCCCATCGGGTGCGCCGCATCGGTCGGCTCCGCGCCGCGGTAGGGCCACAGGTCGGAGCCGCACACGCAGGTCACGGCCGTGCGGATGATCGCGTCCGTCGGCTTGAGGATCTTCGGGTCCGGAAGGGTCTCGAAGCGGATGTCGCCGGGGGCGTGGATCACTGCGCCGCGCATGAGAGGGGTTCCTTTGCGTTACCGGGTAGAGGGTGCGGGCCCCGGAACGCGGACGGCGGACCGCCCGGCCGGGGGCGGAGCCCCCGGGTCTCCGCCTGGCGGGCGGGACGGGAAGCACCACGCCTTCCAGGTAACGCCCTCCTCTGACATGGAGCGAGTCACTGACAAGGGGTGTACTGGCAGTGCATCCCTTCGGCCCTGCGCGGGACGTACCGTCGAAGGCATGGACAACCGTGAGGAGGTCCGCGAGTTCCTCACCTCGCGGCGCGCCAAGATCACCCCCGAGCAGGCGGGCCTGCCCTCCGGCAGCCGCCGCCGGGTGCCCGGCCTGCGCAGGAGTGAGGTCGCCGCCTTGGCGGACATGAGCGTCGAGTACTACTCCAAGCTGGAGCGCGGCAACCTCGCCGGTGCCTCCCCGGCCGTCCTGGAGGCCCTTGCCCGCGCCCTTCAGCTCGACGACGCGGAACGCGCCCACCTGCTAAACCTCGCCCAGGCGGCCGACGGCTCAGACGCCCTCACTCGTCCTCGGCGTCGTACCCAGCAGTGGAAGGCGCACCGCAGCCTGCAGTGGGTGCTGGACGCCGTCACCGCCGGCCCGGCCTTCGTCCGCAACGGCCGTATGGACCTGCTCGCCACCAACCAGCTCGCCCGCGCGTTCTACGACGACGTCTACGCCACAACCCACAACCAGGCCAACCTGGCCCGCTTCAACTTCCTCGATCCCGCCTCACGGCGCTTCTATCCCGATTGGGACCAGGCCGCCGACGTCGCCGTGTCGATCTTGCGCACGGAAGCCGGCCGCAACCCTCACGACAAGGGACTGCACGACCTCGTCGGCGAACTCTCCACCCGCAGCGACGACTTCCGCACCCGCTGGGGCGCCCACAACGTCCGCCACCACGGCACCGGCACCAAACGCTTCCACCACCACGTCGTCGGTGACCTCACCCTCGCGTACGAGGGACTGGAGATGGCCGCCGAGCCCGGCCTCACCCTCACCGTCTACACCGCCGAGCCCGGCTCACCTTCCGAAGAGGGACTGCGCCTGCTCGCCTCCTGGGCCGCCACCGAGCACAACGCATCACCCGCACCCCGTTCCTGACCGACGGCACGTGTGCGGCTTCCCCGAGTCCTCGCTGGCATCAAACGTACGAATGACGACAGGGGCGGCGTGCGTCCAATGAGCCCAGCTGTTCCGGGGTCTGACGACGGCTCCGATCCAATGAAATCCGATGGCGGTTGGTGACAGGGTTAGATGACACCCGGGGTCCGATGCGCGGACAGGAGCGGGGAACAGCGTGGCCAATGTCGTCTACGAGCGGGTCTCGACCGACCAGCAGTCGACCGACCGTCAGAACCTCGTCCTGGACGAGGCCGACATCGAGGAGCCGGTGGTCTTCGAGGAAGAGGGCGGCACATCCAGCCGTCCCCATCCGCTGGAGCGGCCGAAGTTCGGCAAGCTGCTCACCTACGCGCGGCCGGGCGACACCGTGCACATCTCCGAGATGTTCCGCCTGGTACGCGGCACCGGGCACATCCTCGACGTACTCGACGTCCTGCACCGCGACCGGCTCGCCCTGCGCATCCACGACGGAGCGTTCTCCGGCCTGGACCTCACCGCCCGCCAGCCGCGCACCGGAGAACTGCTGTCCACCGTGAAGTTCATGGTGCAGACCCTCGCCGCCGCCGGCGAACTCCAGCGCGACCTCCAGCGCGAGCTGACGTACGACGGACTGCGCGCCGCTGAAGCCAAGGGGAACAAGGGCGGGCGCCGCCCCGCAGTCGAGGCCGGGAAGACCGAGGCCGTGCGTTCCGCGTACCTGGAAGGCCGGTCCATCGCCGCCCTCGCGCGCGAGCACGACGTCAGCCGCGGCGCCATCCGCACCGCCGTCGCGGACCTGCTGCCCGAGTACACGCCCGTCGACGCGGGCACCCCGACCCCGGAGCTGTCGGTGGTTCTCGACATGCCGGGGAAGGTGGCCGACTTCCTCCGCACTACCGACCTGGCTCCCGTCGAGCGCATCGTGCTCGACCAGGGCGTGACCGTACGGCGCGGCCAGGGCTACACCTTGCGCATCACCGCTGTGCCCGCGATCCACCGCCGACTCCTCGACCTCTGCCAGCCCTTTGACGGCGCTGCGGCGGTCCCGGCTCAGCGCAAGGCCCGCCGCGAGTACGAGAACCGCGTCAACCTGCACGCCTCGACGGGTCTCCGAAGTTGGTCACGCTCCGCTACATGACGGGTGGCGGCAGCTATACGAGAACAGGGCCGAGACGGCCGTCATCATCGTGATCATCGCGATGGCGGTCCTGATGACCCTGTGGGGCACACCGCTGTCCGGGACCACGGCCGTGCTCGCCGGTGGCGGCCTGCTCGCGGTGGCCGTGGTCCACCTCGCGCGGGGCCACGTCCTGCGCGGTGCCGTAGTCCGCGGCGCGCAGCGGGCGCTGTCGTCCTGTGGCCAGGAGTAGGCGGGGCGGTGGCGCGCCGTCGGGGGCGCCCGCTGGCGCCGATCAAGACCCTGGACCGCCGGGTCGGCCAGCTCGCACACGAACTGCGCCGGGCCCGTCTTCGGCTGGGCATCTCCCGCCCGGAACTTGCGGTGAAGGTCAGCCGCTCGGTGGCAACGATTCACCGGGCGGAGGCCGGCCGGGTGCGGGTGCCCTGGCCGGTGACGCGGGACATAGCCGTGGCCTGCCATATGGATCTCGACGCGGTGGAGCGGATGTGGCTGAAGGCGGGGCGTGCCGGGCACACCCGCCTCGCGGAGGCGCCCCGGGTCACCCTCATCCGCACTGCCGCCGACCTGGCGGCCGCGCTGCGGCGGGTCTGGCAGGAGAACAACGAGCCGTCGGTGCGGAAGATGGAGGTGCGGGCTGAGGCACGGGCCCAGGATTACGTCCCCCTCTCCCGGATGTCTGCCTGGCGTATCCGCCAGCGGAAGCAGGCGACCTCCTCGCTCGGGCAGCTCTGCGCCTACTTGATCGCCTGTGAGGTGCCGGAGGCGGACTTTCCCCTGTGGGCCCAGGCGTGGGCGCGGGTTCGCTCCCACGAACTGGCGGTGCCGAGACAGGCGGGGGTACCGGTTTTCTCGCCGGCCATGCCGCGCGGCATCAGCCCGAGACGGGCGTCGGCGGTGATGCTGGAGGCCGGCCTCCAGCCGCTGGACCCATTCCCCGGAGCGACGGTGCCCTGGACCGCCCGGTGCCAGCGCTGCGGAGGCCTCCGCCGCTACAAGCTCTCCAGGGTGCAGGAGGGAACCGGCTGCCCGGCCTGCTCCGCCAGCGCGATGAGTCAGCGAAACTGTCAGACCTGTTAGGACCAACACCTCCAACAAGAGGCGAGCGGGGGCGGAGTGGGACAGGCCCGTCGCGTTTGATCTTGCTCGGGAAAGGACCGTTTGCGCGAGGCCCCGCCGATCAGGGACTTGCCCGGCCCTCGATCACTCCTCGGTGGTCGACCCTTGCAGTGGGCCGGAGGCCAGGACCCTGGCGACGAAGTGCGCCAATTGCGACCGCATTCTCTCCCGCGGAATGCGCTCTTCCCCGGCCAGGTGCTCGACCAGGTCGGCTCGTGTGGCGGCGAGCAGGGCGTGGGCGGTGAAGTCGCCGTCGGCCAGGCCGGGGATCTGCTCCAGTACGGCTTGGAGCAGGCTGTGCCACCGCTCGTAGTGCTCCGCCCGGTACGGGCTGCTGTTCCCGTCTTCCTCCAGGGCCAGCGCGAGGCGCCGGTTGTCGAGTTTGAAGCACAGGATGGCGTCGAGCAGGGCGGGTACGCGATCGCGCGGTGGGGTCGCGGGCCCCAGGGGTGGTGGGCCGGTCTCGACGGCCTGCCTGATCGGTTCGAGCCGTGCCTCGTACAGCGCGCGGAGCAGCCCGGCGCGATCACCGAAGGCCCGGAAGAGCGTGCCCTTGCCGACGCCGGCCGCGGCCGCGACGTCGGCCATGGTGACGTCCTCGGGGCTTTCGCGGCGGGTGAAGAGGGCGTCGGCGGCCGCGAGCACGGCCTCCCGGTTGCGGACGGCGTCCTTGCGAGACGACTGGCGTTCGGGCATGACGCTCCTTCCAATTGCAAAACGGACCCGTGGTCCATATCGTTGAAGCGGACCGAGAGTCCGGATTCTATCCTTTGGAGGATGCCCATGTCCGCACCGACCTCCCCGGCGGATCTGTACCGCCACAGCCTGCGACTGCTGCTCGACAAGGACATTCCCGCGTGGGTCGCCCTGTGGGCCGAGGATGGCCTCATGGAGTTCCCCTTCGCCCCCGACGGCTGGCCCCGGCGCCTGGAGGGCAAGGAGGCCATCGCCGCCTACATGCGCCACTACCCCGACCACATCGACCTGCACGACTTCCCCGACCTGCGGATCCACCAGACCACAGATCCACAGACCGTCGTGGTCGAGATGCGCGGCGTCGGCCGCCTGGTGGAGAGCGACGCTCCCCTCGACATGACCTACATCGCGGTCGTGACCGTGGGAGACGGACACATCACCTCCTACCGCGACTACTGGAACCCCCTCGCCGTCCAGGAACCCGGCACCGACTTCACCGGGAGCAGCCGATGACCACCACCGGCACCACGCTGATCATCGGCGCCACCGGCACCACCGGAAGCCGCACCGCCGCACAGCTGACGGCCGCGGGTCACCGCGTCAAAGCCGCTGGCCGCCGGGCCACCCCGGTCGCCGGCGCCGAGCCGGTCCCCTTCGACTGGTACGACCCCGCCACCCACGCGGCCGCCCTCGACGGCGTCGACCGCGTCTACCTCATACCGCCCCTGGGCGACCCCGACCCCGCGGCGGCCATGCTGCCGTTCCTCCATCAGGCCTGCTCCGCCGGCGTGCACCGCGCGGTGCTGCTGAGCTCCTCGGCCATCCCCGAGGGCGGCCCGGCGGTGGGGACGGTGCACCAGGCCCTGCCCGATCTCTTCGGACAGTGGGCCGTACTGCGGCCCTCGTGGTTCATGCAGAACTTCACCGGCACGCACGCGCACGCTCGCAGCATCCGCGACGAAGGCATCATCTGGACCGCCGCCGAGAGCGGCCGGGTCGGCTTCGTCGACGCCGAGGACATCGCGGCCGTCGCCGTGCGCGCTCTGACCGACGAGCAAGCCCCCAACACCGATCTCGTCCTCACCGGACCCGAGACACTCAGCCACGACGACATCGCCGCGGTCATCACTGAGGTCACCGGTCGGCCCGTGGTCCACCGCCGTCTGCCCTACGAGCAGATGCGCGATCGCCTCACGACGCAGGTACCGGTGGAGTTCGCTGCAATGCTGGCCGACATGGACCGTGCTATCGCCAGAGGGGCGGAGGACCGCACTACCGACGCCGTCCACCGTCTTACCGGTCGGCCCCCGCGCACCTTCCGGGCCCTCCTTGACGGGGAGATGCGATGCAGCAGCTGATGTTCCAGGGTGATCAGTAGTTCGGGTTCGACACCCTGCGGCGACTACGACGCCTGGCTGTTGGAGGTGAGTCGAAGTGGCCGTAGAGGCCCTCGGGGAGAATCCGAACGGCCAGTAGCGACAACTGGCCGATCTTGGTTCCGGTTCGATGAATCGCCCTGTTTCCGCTGTTCAGCGGTCCTACGTTCCAGTTCATGCCAGTTGAATTTCTCTCTGATGACCAGGTCTCTCGTTACGGCCGGTTCGCTGCCGCTCCCACGCCCGGGGAGCCGGAGCAGTTCTTCCGTCTGGACGCGCAGGCGCTGACGGCCGCGCGGTCGAAAGGGTCCCAGTGAGTACTACTGGGACCCCATGAAGGCTCCAATTGGAGCCGCTCCCCGGGGTGAATCCGGCTGGCCGGGCTGCCCGAAGCCCGTGCCGCCGCGACCGCCGGTCGGGCCCGCCCGTGAGTAGGCTGCCACGTCCTGCGTGAGGCGTGGCGCGTCGGCGTCGAGCGCCGAGTGCCTGTCCACATGCTCTGGTCCCCAAGCGCGTGCGTGAGGACCTGGTGGTCGACGAGCTGCCCGTCACCTCGTGAGTCACGGAGTGCGGCCAGGGCGGTGGCGTATTTGACCATCCGGCCGTACTGCTGGGTGATCGGCGCAGTGAACGCCATCACGGTTACGTCGTGCGCTACTGGGGCTTCAGCTGCCTCCGCCGGTGGGCGGGTTCCGGTCGCCGCGGACGGTCTGGACCAGCGGCGCCAGCCGGTGCAGGTCCCCGGTGATGGCCGCGCTGACGACGGCGACAACCGTGAAGACGGCGAGTGGCGCGAACAGCACCGACGAACCGGACGCGCCCAGGGGCAGCAGCACCGGCAACGAGGCCACAGCGGCGATGGCACCGACCGACAGCACCCTGACCAGCCCTCTTCCGCTGAGGGTGTCCGGGCCCGGATCGGCGGGCAGGTCGGCGACGGGCAGCAGGGCCGCGTAATCGGCTTCGGCCTGGGCCGCCGTGATGTGCAGGCAGTAGCGCCCCAGCGTCTCGGCCGCTGCGACGCGGTCGGTGAGCATCTCGGTCAGCTGCAGCGTGATGGCGGCGCGCACCTTGCGGGTGTGGGACTTCAGCACGCCGGCGTCGCCGCCGAACTGCCGCAGGCCGGCCCGCTTCCTGCCACTGACGACGAGCGCCTGGTCCAAGAGACGCGCCTTCGCGCTCACCTGCTCCAACGCCTCGACCCGGTCATCCCCGGCCCGCGCATGTACCAGGGCCGTGCAGGCCGAGAGCAGCTCAAGGGCACAGGTGATGACCCTGCCCGCTTGCCCGTTCGGCGCCCCTGCC
The DNA here is from genome assembly GCF_042732265.1 of Streptomyces sp. NPDC059788. Lineage (NCBI taxonomy): Bacteria > Bacillati > Actinomycetota > Actinomycetes > Kitasatosporales > Streptomycetaceae > Streptomyces > Streptomyces sp. NPDC059788. Next base: position 141,244 of record NZ_JBHWHY010000027.1, read on the forward strand.
CGCATCTCCTGGATGCGCCTCAGTACCGACACGGCCAACGCCGTCGTGGCCACCGTGACGAAGTACGTTCCGGTGGCCACGACGTATTCGGAAGGTGTCAGATGCGTCGCAGCGCCCGCTTCGCCTGTCTTCGCGCTCGCCCACCTCCTGGGCTTCGACTTGATGCCCCGGATCAGGAACTGGAAGGACCTGACCTTCTACCGGCCCTCCAAGCAGACGGAGTACGTGCACATCGACGCCCTGTTCGGAGAGCCGGGCAAGAACGTCGTCGACTTTGACCTGATCGAGTCCCAGTTCCGCCACCTGATGCGCGTAGCCGTCTCCGTCCGCGAGGGCGCCATCTCCTCCTCCACCCTGCTCAAGCGCCTGCGGTCGGGGTCGCGGAAGAACGCCACTTACTCCGCCTTCCGAGAGGTCGGCCGTGTGATCCGCACCGTGCAGCTGCTGCGCTACCTGTCGGACGCGCCGCTGCGTCGGCGGGTCACAGCGGCCACGAACAAGGTGGAGTCGTTCAACCGGTTCTCGCAGTGGATTGGTTTCGGCAACCGCGGCGTCATCGCCGACAACGACCCCGTAGAGCAGGAGAAGGCCATGAAGTTCAACGCGCTGCTCACGAACGCGGTGATCTTCCACAACGCCCTGGACATCGCGGAGATCGTGCGGCAGCTGCTGGACGAAGGGTGGGAGATCGACCCGGAGGACCTGGCCCACATCTCGCCCTACCTGACCGAGCACATCAACCGGTTCGGCGAGTACTCCACCCACGAGCTCGGCATCCAGCCTGAGGCGTACGACCCGAAACTCGACGTCGACTTCACCCCGCTGCGAGAGCAGGACCTGACCGTCGCCGGTCTTGGGCAGGCCGCCTGACACAGGCCCGGCCGGTGACCTTCGTTTAGCCCAGCTCGACGGGCGGGGACACAGGTCGCTGCGGACCGTGACCGCAGGCGGCCGGTGATCCCGGCCACAGACCGCAGGGGGGTGCCCCCGGGGCCCATGCCCCGGGGG
>NZ_JBHWHY010000028.1:0-65635 GCF_042732265.1 Streptomyces sp. NPDC059788
TTTTTTTTTTTATATTTTTGGTGGCGGTTCCTTCCCATAGTGTTTGTTATTGGCCCCCGGCGGGGGCGGGGGGGTGGCGCGGGGGGCCGGTGGCGGGGTGGGCGGGCACGGACGCCGGGCGGGCCGCTCAGTGCAGCGTCAGGCCGAACGCCTGAAGCGCCGGGGTGACCGGCTGGAGGTACGTGGTGCCGCCGGACGTGCAGTTGCCGCTGCCGCCGATGACGACGCCGAGCGCCAGGCTGCCGGAGACGGCGGGGCGGCCCGCCGAGCCCGTGTCGGCGCAGGCCGAGGTCCGGACGAGCCCGGACACCGTGCCTTCGGGGTAGGTGACGCTCACGTTGACGGCGTCGACCCGCCCGCAGTGCTGGCCGGCCACGGAACCGGCGACGCACACCGACTGGCCGACCGTCGGCCGGGCGGCGCCGGTGATGTCGAGGTACCGGCCGCCGCCCAGGTCGACTTCGCCGGGGTAGGTGACGGCCGGGTTGGTGTAGCGGATCACGGCGTAGTCCTCGCCGGGGAAACGCACCGCTTCGGTGACGCCGACGTGGACGGTACGGACCGCGTCGGCGTACCAGTCCTTGGCGCGGCCCACGCAACGGCCCTCCACGAGCGCGTAGTACGTCCCCGCCTTGGTGGCGTTGAAGCCGACGGTGCAGCGGCCCGACGGGCTGTGGAGGACGTTGCCGCCGCGGACCGCGGCCGGGGCGGCGGCCGTACGGGACGGTCCCGCGTCCGGCACGCCACCGTGCGGCGCGGCACCGGCCGGCGGCGCGACGGCCAGGACGGCCAGTGCGGCGGCGGCCAGGACGGCAGGGGAACGGAGCAGTGCGGTGGGTCTCGGTCTCACGGGTCCTCCTCCGGAGGCAGTGGGGTCGGCGGCAGTGGGGTCAGCCCTTCACCGCGCCACCCAGCGCGAACCCGCCGCCCAGCTTGCGCGAGATCAGCACGTACAGCAGGACGACCGGCGCCGAGTACAGGATCGAGAACGCCGCCAGCTCACCGAAGGCGATGGCGCCGTAGTTCCCGAAGAAGGTGAAGATGCTGACGGAGGCGGGCAGTTGCTCGGGGGACAGGAGCAGCAGGAACGGGACGAAGAAGTTGCCCCACATGATGGCGAAGGTGTAGATCGTCACGACCGTGACGCCCGGCCCCATCAGCGGCAGGATCACCCGCCACAGCGTCTGGAACCAGGAGGCGCCGTCGGTCCACGCGGCCTCTTCGAGGACCCGCGGGATGCCGTCCATGAAGTTCTTCATCAGCCAGATGGCGAACGGGAGCTGGGCGGTCGCGAGGAACAGCGCGGTGCCGTACACGGTGTCGATCAGGTTGACCCGGACGTACAGCGCGTACACCGGGACCATGATCGCGGTGATCGGCAGACAGGTGGAGAACAGGATGGTCAGCAGGTACGGGCGGCTGAACCGGGAGCGGTAGCGGGACAGCGGGTAGGCCGCCAGGGCCGCGCAGGCGACCGTCAGGGCGGTGGCGCTGCCGCACAGCACCAGGCTGTTGAGCATCGGCGTGAAGGTGATCTCGTCCGTCAGCACCGCCGAGAAGTTGTCCGGCGACGGCGAGCCGGGCAGCTTCACACGCAGCGTCGCCTCGGTGTCGAGCGAGGCGAGCACCAGCCAGGCGAGCGGTACGGCGAAGGCGACGGCTACGACGAGCAGCGCCGCGTCGGCGGCGAGACGGCGGCGGGCGCGGCGGGTCAGCAGGGGCCGGGCGGACCGGGCGGGCACCGCGTCACACCTCCTCGCGCAGCAGGCGCAGGTAGACGACGGAGAAGAGGGCGCCCACCACGAGCAGCAGCAGGGCGACCGCCGTGCCGTACCCGATCAGCGACTTCAGGAACGCCTGGTCGTACATGAACACCGGCAGCGTCTGGCTCCGGTTGCCGGGGCCGCCGCGCGTCATGGCCCAGATCAGCCCGAAGACGGAGAGCGTCTGGAGGGTGTTGAGCATCAGGTTCGTGCCGATGGAACGGCGGATCATCGGCAGTGTGACGTGCCACAGCCGCTGCCGGCCGCTCGCGCCGTCCACCTCGGCGGACTCGGTGACCTCCCGGGGGATCTCGGAGAGCGCCGCGGAGTAGATCAGCATCGAGAAGGCCGTGCCGCGCCAGACGTTGGCGAACGACACGGCCAGGATCGGCAGCGTGAACAGCCAGTTCTGCGACGGCAGGTGCAGCCAGTCCAGGATCGCGTTGAGGGTGCCGCGCCGTTCGAAGAAGGTGTAGAGCAGGAATCCGGCGACGATCTCCGGCAGCACCCAGGCGGTGATGACGACCGCGCCGGTGATGACGCGGACGGCCTTGGAGGCGCGCTCCATCAGTCCGGCGAGCGCCAGGCCCAGGGTGTTCTGCCCCAGGATCGACGAGACCAGGGTGAAGACCAGCGTCAGGACGACGGCGTTGCGGAAGGCGGGGTCGCCGAAGGCGTGCCGGAAGTTGTCCAGGCCGACGAAGGAGGCGGACTCCTGGCCGGTCAGCTGGAGGTCGGTGAAGGCGATGTAGACGCAGTAGCCGATGGGCCCGGCGAGGAAGAGCAGCAGCAGTACGGTCGCGGGGGCGAGCGGCGACCAGCGCAGCAGGGCGCGGCGGCGGGACCGGGCGCCGCGGCCCGCCGTGCCGTAAGCGGTGGACGTCGTGGCGGCGCGGGTCATGGCTTGGCGACGACCTGCCCGTCCGTGATCGACTTCAGCTGCGCGTCGTAGTCCGCCGCGGCCTTGGCGGGCGTCGCGTCACCGGTGGTGACCGCCTCCATCGCCTCGCCGATCGCCGCCGACACCTTGGGGTAGACGGGCAGCGCCGGACGGTAGTGACTGACCTTCACCAGGCCGGTGAAGAAGCCGATGCCCGGGATGGACTTCAGGTACGCGGGGTCCGCCGCCACGTCCTTGCGTACGGCGATCTGGGCGCCGCGCACACACCACTCCAGCGCGTTGCGCTGCGTCTGGAGCGTCTCGATCAGCTTCCAGGCCAGGTCGGGCCGCTGCGACTGCCGCGGTACGGACCAGGTCCAGCCGCCCGCCAGGCTGACCCGGCCGGGCGCCGCGCCGGTCTGCGTGGGGAACGCCGCCCGGCCCAGCGTCGTCGGCCACTCGGGCCACGGTTTGCCGCCGCCCTTGGGCTGCCACTGCTGGCCCAGCCACGAGCCGTCGAGGTCGATCGCGAGCTTCTCCTCGGGCATCAGCTCGGTGGCGACGTTGGTCTGGATGTTGGGGCTGAGCGCGTCGGACACGTCGGGGCCCAGCTTCTCCCCGTACACGGTGCGCAGGAACTCCAGGCTGTCGCGGAAGCCCTTGGTCCCGGTGACCCACTTCTTCGCCGCCGGGTCGTAGAGCTGGTCCCTGCCCGTGCCGTAGAGCAGCATCTCGAAGCCCTGCATCACGGCGGCCTCGCCCGCGCCCTTGCCGGTGAAGACGTTCAGCGGGATGACGCCGGGGACCTTGCGCTTGATGGTGCGGGCCGCGGCCAGCACCTCGTCCCAGGTCCTCGGCCGCCAGTCCTGCGGCAGCCCCGCCTTCTTGAAGATCTTCCTGTTGAACCACAGGCCGCGGGTGTCCGTGCCGTCCGGTACGCCGTACGTCCTGCCGTCCTGCGCCCGTGCGGCGGCCTTCGCGGCGGGCTCGAACTGTTTCCAGTCGGCCCACTTGGCGATGTAGGGGTCCAGCGGGCGCAGCAGTCCGGCCGTGATGTCGGAGTTGATCAGGAAGGTGTCCTCGTAGACCAGGTCGGGGGCGGTCTTCGGGGAGCGCATCATCTGCTGGATCTTGGCGTAGTAGTCGTTCTCGGACGCCTGGATCGGGATCAGTTTGACCTTCTTGCCCGGGTTGGCCTTCTCGAACGCGCGGGCCACCATCTCGACGTAGTCGTCCCGGACCGTCACCTTGTTGTTGGTGTCCTTGGGGAACGCGACCTTGAGGGTGTTGCTGTCGCCATCCGAACCGCCGCCGCAGGCGGTGAGCGCGCCTGCGGCCAGCACGGCGGCGGTGAGCAGAGCCATCGGAGCGGTGCGGCGCACGGCATGACCTCCAACTAGCCACGGCTGGCTGCCCGGTGACCGTAAGTCAGGGATAAAGGGAGGTCAATGCCCCATCCAGCGGTACCGCAATTCGGGACGGCCCACCTGACCGTACTGCGGGGCGCGCGCGGCGCGGCCCGTGTCGACGAGGTGTTCGAGGTAGCGGCGGGCCGTGATGCGGGAGATGCCGATCTCCTCGGCGGCCGCGGTGGCGCCGAGACCTTCCGGGGCGGCGCGCAGCGCGTCGGTGACCAGACGCAGGGTCGCCGCGGTCAGCCCCTTGGGCAGCGCGGCGGGCTGCGGCGCGCGCAGGGCCGCGAGGGCCCGGTCCACCTCGTCCTGCCCGCTGGCCTCCCCGGCGGACGCGCGGAACGCGGCGTACCGCAGCAGGCGGTCGCGCAGGGTGGCGAACGTGAACGGCTTCAGCACGTACTGCACGACGCCGAGCGAGACACCCTCCCGGACGACGGCCAGATCGCGCGCCGAGGTGACGGCGATGACGTCGGCGCCGTGCCCGGCCGCCCGCAGCGACCGTACGAACGCCAGGCCGTGCCCGTCCGGCAGGATCAGGTCCAGCAGGATCAGGTCGACGGCGTGCTGGTCCAGATGGCGCCGGGCCCCCGCGACGGAACGCACCGTCCCCGACACGGTGAAGCCCGGCACCCGGCCCACGTAGAGGGCATGGGCGTCCGCCGCCACCGGGTCGTCCTCGACGACGAGGACCCGCAGCGGCGGCGCGGCACCGGCGTGCGGCCCGGTCATCCGGCGCCGCCCGTTCCGGCCGCGGCGTCCCCGGCCGCCAGCGGCAGGCGCACCGTGAACTCGGCGCCGCCCTCGGGCGCCTCGCCGACCCGTACGGTCCCGCCGTGCCGCCGCACCGCCTGCTGTACGAGGGCCAGCCCGAGCCCCCGGCCCCCGCCCTGCTTCGTGCTCCACCCCCACCGGAACACGTCCTCGGCGTCCGCCGCGCCCCGGACCCCGTCCCCGCTGTCCGCGACCCGCAGCAGCAGTTCCCCGCCCTCGGCGAGCGCGGTGACCCGCACCCGGGCGCCTTCGGGCGCCGCCTCGATCGCGTTGTCCAGGAGGTTGCCGAGGACCGTGACCAGGTCGCGCGGCGGCAGGGACGCGGGCAGGACGCCGTCGTCGATCCGGCTGTCGGCGGTGAGCTCCAGTTCGACGCCGTGTTCGTTGGCCTGCGCGGCCTTGCCGAGGAGCAGCGCGGCGAGGACGGGTTCGGCGACCGCGCCGACGACCTGGTCGGTGAGGGCCTGGGCGAGTTCCAGTTCGGCGGTGGCGAACTCCACGGCCTCGTCGGCGCGGCCCAGTTCGACGAGGGAGACGACGGTGTGCAGCCGGTTGGCGGCCTCGTGCGCCTGGGAGCGCAGCGCCCGGGTGACACCCCGTACGGAGTCCAGTTCGCCGGAGAGCGCCTGGAGTTCGGTGTGGTCGCGGAGGGTGACGACGGTGCCGCGCCGTTCGCCGCCGGAGACCGGTGAGGTGTTGACGACCAGCACCCGGTCCTCGGTGAGGTGGAGTTCGTCTGTGTGGGGGACGGGTGACAGGAGGGTGTCGGTGAGGGGCGCGGGGAGGCCGAGCGCGTCGACGGGCCGGCCGCGGGGCTCACCGCGCAGTCCGAGGAGTTCGCGGGCGCCGTCGTTGAGGAGCGCCACCCTGCGCTGCCCGTCCAGCATCAGCAGTCCCTCGCGTACCGCGTGCAGCGCTGCCTGGTGGTAGTCGTGCAGGTGGCTCAGTTCGGCGGCGTTCATGCCGTGGGTGTGCCGGCGCAGGCGCGCGTTGACCAGGTACGTACCGACGCCGCCGAGCGCGAGGGCCCCGGCCGCGACGGCGGCGAGCGTCATGACCTCCTGCCGCAGCCCGTCGCTGATCGTCTCGACGGTGATGCCCGAGCTGACCAGGGCGACGATCCGGCCGCCGTGCTCCTGGTCCCGTACCGGCGTGATGACCCGTACGGACGGGCCGAGCCTGCCCGGATACGTCTGGGTGTAGGTCCGGCCGGCCCGGGCCTCCGCGGTCCGGCCGAGGTAGGTGCGGCCGATGGCGGACGGCTCCGGGTGGGTCCACCGACGGCCTGCCGTGTCCATGACCACAATGAAGTCGACCCCGGCGTCCTTCCGCAGCCGCTCGGTGTACGGCTGGAGCGCCGCGGTCGGGTCGGCCGAGCGCACGGCCCGCGCCACCGCCGGCGCGTCGGCGACCGCCGCGGCCACCGCCGTCGTCTGCCGGCGCGCGGTCTCCTCGGCCTGCCGTCCGGCGCCGACGTACGCGAAGGCGCCGTACCCCGCGACCACCACGGCGACCAGCACCACCTGCACGGCGAACAGCTGTCCGGCCAGGCTGCGCGGCCACCGCACACGCGGGCGGGATGCGGGGGACGCGCCCCGCGCGCGGCGTGCGGTACGCGGCTGCTCCCCCCGTCGGGAACTCGGCATGGGCACCAGTCTGCCCGGTTATTTATGCGTGAACGAAATGCACACAAGGGTGACGGGCGCCACAGCGGCGTGCATAGTCACCGGGACTGTTCTGCGTACGGGCCGCGTACCGGCACCAGCTCGGGCCGTGTACGGGTTGCAGAGCCGCAGACCGGCGCAGAACCAAGGACCGAGGAGTCAGCCGTGGCCGCACACACCCCACCGCCCGGGGGGACGACCGAGGAGAGCGCACCGCAGAAGAAGCGGGACCGGACGCATTACCTCTACATCGCCGTCATCGTCGCCGTGCTCGCCGGCATCGCCGTGGGCTTCGCCGCCCCCGGCTTCGCCGTCGGGCTGAAGCCGCTGGGCACCGGCTTCGTGAACCTGATCAAGATGATGATCTCGCCGGTCATCTTCTGCACGATCGTGCTGGGCGTCGGCTCGGTCCGCAAGGCCGCCAAGGTCGGCGCGGTCGGCGGCCTGGCGCTGGGCTACTTCATGGTGATGTCCACGGTCGCGCTGGCCATCGGCCTGGTGGTGGGCAACATCCTGGAGCCCGGCTCCGGCCTCCACCTGACCGAGTCGCTGCGGCACGCGGGACAGGCCCAGACCAAGGGCGGCGCCGAGTCGACCACGGACTTCCTGCTCGGCATCATCCCCGAGACGCTGGTCTCCGCGCTCACCCACGGCGAGGTGCTCCAGACGCTGCTGGTGGCGCTGCTCGTCGGCTTCGGCCTCCAGGCGATGGGCGCCTCCGGCGAGCCCGTGCTGCGCGGTATCGGGCACCTCCAGCGCCTGGTCTTCCGTGTCCTGTCCATGATCATGTGGGCGGCGCCGGTGGGCGCGTTCGGCGCGATGGCCGCGGTGGTCGGCGCGACCGGCGTGGACGCGCTGAAGTCCCTGGCCGTCATCATGGTCGGCTTCTACGTGACCTGTCTGCTGTTCGTGATCGTCGTACTCGGCACGCTGCTGCGCCTGATCGCCGGGGTGAACATCTTCGCCCTGCTGAAGTACCTGGGCCGGGAGTTCCTGCTGATCCTGTCGACCTCCTCGTCCGAGTCCGCGCTGCCGCGGCTGATCGCGAAGATGGAGCACCTGGGCGTCAGCAAGCCGGTTGTCGGCATCACCGTGCCGACCGGCTACAGCTTCAACCTCGACGGCACCGCCATCTACCTGACGATGTCCTCGCTGTTCATCGCGGAGGCGATGGGCAGCCCGCTCTCCATCGGCCAGCAGGTCTCGCTGCTCGTCTTCATGATCATCGCGTCCAAGGGCGCGGCCGGCGTGACCGGCGCCGGGCTGGCGACGCTGGCCGGCGGCCTCCAGTCGCACCGCCCCGAGCTGGTCGACGGCGTCGGCCTGATCGTCGGCATCGACCGCTTCATGAGCGAGGCGCGGGCGCTGACCAACTTCGCGGGCAACGCGGTGGCCACGGTCCTCGTCGGCACCTGGACCAAGGAGATCGACACGTCCCGGGTGGGCGAGGTGCTCGCCGGGAAGCTGCCCTTCGACGAGCGGACGCTGAGTGCGGACGGCCACGCCGCTGAGGCGGACGGGCCGCCGCCGCAGCGCACGGACGGTTCCAAGGAGCCGGCGAAGGTCTGAGAAGAGAAGCCGAGAGCCCCGGCGGGCGCGCCCGCCGGGGCTCTTCCGCGTTTCCGCCCGCCCGTCAGTCCATCGCCTCCGCCACCGGCGTCGCCCCCTCCACCGGTGACGCCTCCGCCTCCCGTACCGCTTCCGCGATCCGCCCGGCCGGCACCCCCGCCGCCGCCAGCACCGTCTCCGCCGCCGCGGGCCCCGCCGCCTCGGCGTCCAGATCGCCGTCGTTGACCGCCTGCATCAGCCCGAACAGCATGTGCTCGTGTACGTGCGCCAGCGCGCGCGGCGTGAGCGGGGAGCGGAAGACGCCCGCCTCCAGGCCGCGCGTCAGGATGGTCGTCGCCCGGTTGCGTACGGGTTCCAGGCGGGCCCGGATGCCCGCGTCGGTGACGCTGCACTGGGCGAGCGAGACCAGCAGCCGGTAGCGGTCGGCGCACTCCCACGCGGCGAGGGTGGCCCGCGCCAGCGCCACGTCGGCGGGTTCGGACAGGTCGGCCGTGTGGTCGGTGAAGGCGGTCGTCACGTCCTCGACGGCGGCGTCCGTCAGCGCGGTGATCAGCGCCTCGCGGCTCGGGAAGTGCCCGTAGACGGTGCGCCGCACCACCCCCGCGGCCCGGGCGATCTGGTCCATGGTCGCGTCCGGGTGACGCAGCAGTTCGGCCAGTGCGATGTCCATGATCCGGCGGCGGTTGGCTTGGGCCCGGCTGGTGAGTGCGGTCATGGCGCGGCGGCTCCTCGGTCGGCGGACGTGTGCGGTCACGGTTCCGCTCCTCATCTCATTTTGCACATGGGTGTGCAGCGACGTAAATTGCACACTGCTGTGTAATTGCACATGCGTGTGCAAGGGCGTGCGCGGGTGCGCACGCGAACCGAGATCGTTTCGAGAGTCAGGGGTGAATCGGGTGGCTCCCACGGAGACCCGGCCGGACCACGACAGGGACCGGCCTTATACGAAGCGCTGGTGGGCACTGGGCGTGCTGTGCCTGAGCCTGCTGATCATCGTGATGGCGAACACCTCGCTCACCGTCGCGGCCCCCGACATGACCGCCGACCTGGGGCTGAGCAGCTCCGACCTGCAGTGGGTCATCGACGCCTACACCGTCCCGTACGCCGCGCTGATGCTGATGCTCGGCGCCGTCGGCGACAAGTACAGCCGCCGCGGCGCGCTCGTGCTCGGTCTGCTCGTCTTCGCGGGCGGCTCGGTCGCGGGCGCCCTGGTGGACGGCTCCGGCGGCGTCATCGCGGCGCGCGCCGTGATGGGCGTGGGCGCGGCCATGATCATGCCCGCGACGCTGTCGCTGCTGGCCGCCACTTTCCCGCGCCGCGAACGCGCGCTGGCCATCACCCTGTGGACCGCCACCGCCGGACTCGCCATCGCCGTCGGCCCGCTCGTGGCCGGCGCCCTCCTGGAGAACCACGGCTGGGCCTCGTCCTTCCTGATCAACGTGCCGGTCGCCGCGCTCGGCATCGTCGGCGCGCTGCTGGTCGTCCCGGCGTCCAAGGCGGGCCACCGCGACCGCCTCGACTACGTCGGCGGCCTGCTGTCCGTCATCTGGGTCGGCTCGCTGATCTACATGCTCATCCAGGGCCCGCACTTCGGCTGGGACGCCCGCGCCGTCGGCGCCGCCGTGGCCGCCGGCGCCGGCCTGGTCCTGTTCGTCGTCTGGGAGCTGCGCCACCCGCGCCCGATCCTGGACGTACGCCGCTTCGCCCACCGCGGCTTCGCCGGCGCCAACCTCGCCGTGGCCCTCTTCTTCCTCGCGGTCTTCGGCGCGTTCTACTACCTCACGCAGCACCTCCAGTTCGTCCTGGGCTACTCCCCGCTGGACACCGGCATACGGATGCTGCCGCTGGCCGGCGCGGTCTTCGTGGGCGCCGCGCTGACCGGCTTCCTGACGCCGCGGCTCGGCATGAAGGTCACCGTCACCACCGGCATGGTCGGCGGCACCGTCGCCCTCGCCCTGCTGACCCGCGTGGACGCCGGTTCCCCGTACGGCGACTTCCTCGCCCCGCTCATCGTCCTGGGCCTGGCCATCGGCCTGTCCCTGTCGCCGTGCACGGACGCCATCATGGGCGCCTTCCCCGAGGACCAGCTCGGCGTCGGCGGCGCGGTCAACGACACCTCCATCGAGCTGGGCGGCTCGCTCGGCATCGCCATCCTGGGGTCCGTCCTGGCGAGCACCTACTCGTCCAAGCTCTCCGACGCGGCGGCGTCGGCCGCGGCGCACGGCGGCCCCAAGCTGCCCGGCAGCGCGCTGTCCACCGCGCAGGACTCGGTGGGCGCCGGTCTCGCGGTGGCCAAGGAGGTCGGCAAGCAGGTCGCCCAGGGCGCCGCGCCCACGATGGGCCCGGAGAAGGCGCAGGCCGCGGGCCTCCAGCAGGCCCAGGCGGTCGCGGACGCGGTGCGCGGGGCGTTCTCCGACGCGGTGGCGCACACCAGCCTGATCGGCGCGGTCGTGCTCGGCGTGGGGACGGTGCTGGTCGCCGTACTGCTGCCGCGCCGCCGCCGTACGCAGGAGCAGGCCACCGCGCCGGAGACCGGCCGCGAGCCGGTCGCGGCGGGCAGCGGCGGCGCGGCCCCGCGCGGCTGAACCACGTTCCGCTGGTGCTCGTACTCCGCCGCCGGGCCGATTGTCAGTGGCAGGTGCCACGATGCAGTTGGCCCGGTGGTGGTGCGGGCGTTGTCGGGGTGGCAGGGAGCGAGGGGCAAAAGCTGATGGGGACGTGGGGCATGGGGCCGTTCGACGGCGACGCGGCGGCGGATTTCCTGGACGAACTGATCGCCATGCCCGAGGCGCGCCGCCTCGGCGCGATACGCGCGGTGCTGTCCACCGCCGCCGCCGAGCGGGAGTATCTGGAGGCCCCGCAAGGCGAGATGGCGGTGGCCGCCGCGGCCCTGACCGCCGCCGCCCGCGCCGGGAGCACCTACCCGGCCGGTCCCGCGTACGGGCCGGAGCTGACCGTCCCCGCGCCGCCGCCCCAGCTCGCCGTGCTCGCGGTGCACGCCCTGGACCGGGTGCTCGCGCCGGACTCGGAGCTGGCCGAGCTGTGGGACGAGGCGGACGGCGGCCGGGAGTGGCGGGCGGGCCTCGCCCGGCTGCGCGCGCGGCTGGCCGGGCGGGCGGACTGAGGCGCCGTGTCCGGGCTCCGGGCCGTCCGCCGCCACGCCGCTGACCTGCCGTGCGTCGTGCGGCCCGGGACCTACGGTGGACCGCGGAGCGTCACCGGCCCGTGCCCGGCCCCGCGACCGGGCGCGGACCGGCCGCCGCCGACCGGCACCAGCGACCGTGGAGGAACCGTGGAGTACCGCACGCTCGGGCAGTCGGGCCTGAAGGTGTCCCGGCTCGTGCTCGGCACCCTCAACGTGGGCGCGCGAGAGCAGTTCGCCCAGATCGGCGGGCTCGGCATCGAGGAGGCCCGCCGCCTGTTCGACATCGCCCTGGACGCCGGCGTCAACATGATCGACACCGCGAACATGTACTCCTTCGGCCAGGCCGAGGAGATCACCGGCGAGGCCCTCCGGGGCCGCCGGGACGACGTGCTCCTCGCCTCCAAGGTGCGGATGCAGGTGGGCGACGGGCCCAACGAGGGCGGCTCGTCGGCGTACAGCGTCCTGCGCGAGGTCGAGCGCAGCCTGCGCCGCCTGCAGACCGACCACCTGGACCTGCTCTATCTGCACCAGTGGGACGGCCAGACGCCCGTCGAGGAGACCCTGACCGCGCTGGACCGGCTGGTCGCCGACGGCAAGGTCCGCTACGTGGGCATCTCCAACTTCAACGGCTGGCAGATCATGAAGACGCTGTACACGGCGAAGCTGCACCGCCTGGTCGCGCCCGTGGCCCAGCAGGTCTACTACACGCCCGAGGCCCGCGAGGCGGAGTACGAGATCCTCCCGGCCGCCCTGGACCAGGGCCTGGGCACCCTGGTCTGGAGCCCGCTGGGGGAGGGGCTGCTCAGCGGCAAGGTGCGGCGTGGACAGCGGGTGCCGTCCACGACCCGGCAGGGCACCGACTGGCCCGAGCCGCACGTGGTCGACAAGGAGCGGGCCTACGACATCATCGACACCCTCACCGAGGTCGCCGACGCGCACGGCACGTCCGTCCCGCGGGTCGTGCTCGCCTGGCTGCTCGGCCGCCCCGGCGTCACGGGCCTGGTGATCGGCGCCCGCAACGAGCAGCAGCTGCGCGACAACCTCGCCGCCACCGACCTCGCCCTCACCGCGGCCGAGACGACGCGGCTCACCGAGCTCTCCCAGCTGCCCGCCTACTACCCGTACTGGCACCGCGTCATGAACGCGACCGACCGCCCGGACCCGGCCGAGGCGCCCTTCCTGGACGGCTGGAAGCGGGCCATGGGCGGCTGAACCGGACCGGGGCCGGCATGGCCCCGGCCCACAGGGCCCGCCGCCGTCACACCGGCCGCAGCCACACCGTCGCCAGCGGCGGCAGCACCGGCGTGATGGACCCCGGCCGCCCGTTCCACGGCACGGACGCGTCGGGCACCAGCGGCCCGGCGTTGCCCACCCCGCTCCCGCCGTAGCGGACCTCGTCCGTGTTCAGCACCTCCCGCCACGCCGCCACGCCCTCCGGCACCCCGACCGGGTACGCGTGCCGCACCACCGGCGAGAAGTTGGAGACGGCCAGCAGCGGCGTGCCGTCCGCGCCGTAGCGCAGGAACGAGAAGACGTTGTCCTCGCTCGCGCCGCCGTCGATCCAGGAGAAGCCCTCCGGCACGGTGTCCCGCTCCCACAGCGCCGGGGTGTCGGCGTAGCGGCGGTTCAGGTCGCGGACCAGGTCCCGTACGCCCCGGTGGTCCGGCTCGGCCGAGTACGACGGGTCCAGCAGCCACCAGTCGGGCCCGTGCCCCTCGGCCCACTCCGCGCCCTGCGCGAACTCCTGCCCCATGAACAGCAGCTGCTTGCCCGGATGCGCCCACATGAACCCGAGATACGCCCGGTGCGTGGCCCGCTGCTGCCACCAGTCGCCGGGCATCTTGGACACCAGCGACCGCTTGCCGTGCACGACCTCGTCGTGCGAGATCGGCAGCACGTAGTTCTCCGAGTACGCGTACACCATCGAGAACGTCATCTCGTTGTGGTGGTACTTGCGGTGCACCGGCTCCTTGCCGACGTAGCCCAGCGAGTCGTGCATCCACCCCATGTTCCACTTCAGGCCGAAGCCGAGCCCGCCGAAGCCGCCCGGCCCGGTGTGGTGGGTGGCACGGGTGACGCCGTCCCAGGCGGTGGACTCCTCGGCGACGGTGACGACGCCGGGGCAGCGCCGGTAGACGGTCGCGTTCATCTCCTGGAGGAAGGACACCGCGTCCAGGTTCTCCCGGCCGCCGTGCACGTTGGGCGTCCACTCGCCGCTCTCCCGGGAGTAGTCCAGGTACAGCATGGAGGCGACGGCGTCCACCCGCAGCCCGTCGATGTGGAACTCCTCGCACCAGTACACCGCGTTGGCGACCAGGAAGTTGCGCACCTCGGCGCGGCCGTAGTCGAATTCGAGGGTGCCCCAGTCGGGGTGCGCCGCCCGCGCCGGGTCCTCGTGCTCGTACAGCGGCCGCCCGTCGAACTCCGCCAGCGCCCAGTCGTCCCGCGGGAAGTGCGCCGGCACCCAGTCCATCAGCACGCCGATACCGGCCCGGTGCAGCGCGTCGACCAGGTACTTGAAGTCGTCGGGGGTGCCCATCCGGGCGGTCGGCGCGTAGAAGCCGGTGACCTGGTAACCCCACGAGCCGCCGAAGGGGTGCTCGGCGACCGGCATCAGCTCGACGTGCGTGAAGCCCAGGTCCTTGACGTAGGCGGGCAGCTGCTGGGCCAGCTGCCGGTACGTCAGCCCGGGACGCCAGGAGCCGAGGTGCACCTCGTAGACGGAGAACGGCGCCGCGTGCACCGGCCGCTCGGCGCGGCCCTCCAGCCACGCGGCGTCCTGCCATCGGTGGTGCGAGGTGTGCACGACGGAGGCGTTGGCGGGCGGGCACTCCGTACGGCGGGCCATCGGGTCGGCGCGCAGCGTCTTCGAGCCGTCCGGCCGGGTGATCTCGAACTTGTACAGCTCGCCCTCGCCCAGCCCCGGCAGGAACAGCTCCCACACCCCGGACGACCCGAGCGAGCGCATCGGGAAGCCGGTGCCGTCCCAGTAGTTGAAGTTGCCGACGACGCGCACGCCCCGGGCGTTCGGCGCCCAGACGGTGAAGCGCGTCCCGGTCACCTCCTGGTGCACCATCGGCATCGCGCCCATCGCCTGCCACAGCTCCTCGTGGCGGCCCTCGCCGAACAGGTGCAGGTCCAGTTCGCCGACGGCGGGCAGGAAGCGGTACGGGTCGTGCACGGTCACGTCGCTGTCGTCGTAGGAGACCAGCAGCTCGTACTCGGGGACCGCGGACAGCGGCAGGACACCGCCGAACAGGCCGTCGCCCTCGTCGTGCAGGTCGGCGCGCAGGCCCTTGGCGAGGACGGTGACGGCCTTCGCGTACGGGCGCAGCACGCGGAAGAGGACCCCGCCGCGCACCGGATGCGCGCCGAGCAGGCCGTGCGGGTCGTGGTGGGCGCCGGACAGCAGCCGCTCGCGGTCACCGGCGTCCAGCGGCGGCGCGGTCCGCACGCCGCGGCTCCCGCCACTGGGCTCCGGGGCGAGGTCGGGCCGCGGGCCGTCGGACCGCTCCGGCAGGGGCTCGCCGTGGTCGCGCTGGTGCGGCGGCCGCTCGGCGGCCCCGCTCAGGTCACCCGGCCGGCCGGTCTCCGCGGGGGAGGCGGCCCCGTCGGGCCCGGCAGGATCGCCCCGCCCCGGCAGGAAGGTCGCCGGGACACCGGACCGGCCGGCGGTTGCCTCCGGGGACGCGCCCCGGACGGCCGTGCCACGGGCGGGCGCGGGTTCTTGCGATGGGCGGCGGGACGACGAACGGGCGGTCACGAGAGGAGCCTCCTCGGCCAGATATCAGGTGTCAGGGTCGTCTGAGTTGTCTGAGGAATCTGAGGTGCAGGGGCCTGGTGTGCGCCGGTTCCGCGGGCCGGGACGCCGGCGCGGCACCCGCCGATGCCGGTGCTCCGCACGGCTGCGGGTGGCCCGCTCCCGCCGTTTCATGCGCGCCCATCGGCCACATCCAGATCCGGGCCCGAACCGGGGTCGGTGCCGGTGGCGCTCCGGGACGCCTGCGCCCCGGCGAGCCGCCGCACCGCGGCCATCGGTACGGGCAGCCAGTTCGGCCGGTGCCGGGCCTCGTACAGCACCTCGTACACGGCCTTGTCCGTCTCGTACGCCCGCATCAGCTCGGGCGCCGAGCGCGGGTCGAGCCCGCCGGCCTCCGCGTAACCGAGGCAGTAGGCGGCCCGGGTGCGCCGCGCCCACTCCAGCGACCAGGGGTCGCCGCCCGAAGGCCCGCTGCGCGCCGCGTAGTCGAACGAGCGCAGCATGGCCGCCACGTCGCGCACCACGGGCTGCGGGCGCCGCCGCTCGGCCAGCGGCCGGGACGGCTCGCCCTCGAAGTCGATCAGCGACCAGCGGCCCTCGTCGGCGGACCGCAGCGTCTGGCCCAGGTGGAGGTCGCCGTGGATGCGCTGGGCGGGCCAGGCGCGGCCGTCGTGCCCGAGCGCCGCCAGCTCGTCGAAGGCGGTGCGCAGCCGGCCGCAGTACGGCCGCAGGGCGGGCACCACCCGCGCGGTGGCCACCAGCCGCTCGTTCATCCGGGCCGCGATCGCGTCGAGTTGGGGGCGGCGCAGCTCGGTGGTGGGCAGCGATCCGGCCAGCGCGGTGTGCACCTCGGCGGTGGCGTGTCCGAGCGCCCGCGCCGAACTGGTGAAGTCGGCCTGGACGGCCAGGGCGTTGAGGGCCAGCTGCCATCCGTCGGCGGAACCGCTCAGATAGGGCTGGAGCACGCCCAGCGTCACCGGCTCGCCCTCGTCCGCCTCCGGGTCGGTCTCGAACCACGCGGCGGGCGCCGGGACCCGCCCGCACTTGGCGCGGGCCAGCGCCAGCGGCAGTTCCAGGTCCGGGTTGAGGCCGGGCGCGGTCCGCCGGAAGACTTTGAGGATGTACGAATCCCCGTAGACGATGCTGGAGTTGGTCTGCTCGGCGGTGATCGGCCGGGCGGGCATCCCGGAGGAGATGGTGCTGTCGGCCACCCGGCAGAACTGCAGCCCGCCGAGCCGCCCCGGCACCCGCAGCCGCTCCAGCAGGAGCGCGCACAGCCGGTTGTCCAGCAGGGCGTCGTAGACCGTACGGCCGTGCAGGGGGCCGCCGCCGGGGCGGCCGATCACGGCGGGGGCGAGCTGTGGCGGCAGCGCGCTGTGCACGCCGAGCAGGAGTTGGTAGCAGTCCGCGGGGCCCGCCTGCCCTCCGGCCGGCGCGGTGGCCGGTTCGGCCGGGCCCTCCGGCGGCACCGGCTGCGGGGTTCCGGCTGGTGCCGCCGACTGCTGTGCCCGTACGAGCAGGTGCAGCAGCCCCGGTGTGGCGCCACCCGCCGCGCACGGCAGCAACTCGGTCGCCGACACCAGCTGGAACCCCGTGATCGGCCGCCCTTTGCCGGCGAACCACCGCTGTCGCGGCAGCCATTCGCTCAGCAGGGGGACGAGGGAGGACAACAGCGCGGGCGCGGTGGTCGAGAGGCGGTCATGCGAACTGCGGATGGCACGGGTCGAGGCGGTCTCCGACATGGCGTCGCGTCCTTTCCCCGGGCACACGACAGATAGGGCAAAGTGTCCCGGAATGCGGCCTTGACTGTGCGGCGGTGCGGGACGTGTCGGGTGAGGATCGTCCGTACGGCAGCGGCGTCCGTGGGGATTACCCCTGACGCCGGGGTTTCGGCGATGGCTCACCCGGCCCGTGCGGTAGTAGGGAGACTGCCCGTGGGGGCGGGCGGAAAACAGCGCGCGGTGGTTTTCCGCCGCCCCGGCCGGGCGCCGGTCGGATCCCTAGACCGCCCCCCTCCGCAGTCGGAACCAATAGAAGCCGTGCCCGGCCAGCGTCAGCAGATAGGGCCATTCGCCGATGGGCGGGAAACGGACTCCGCCGATCAGCTCGACCGGGTGCCGTCCGTTGAATGTGCGCAGATCCAGTTCGGTGGGCTGCGCGAAACGCGAGAAATTGTGCACGCACAGCACCAGGTCGTCCTGGTATTCCCGCAGGAAGGCCAGCACCGCGGGGTTGGACGAGGACAGTTCGGTGTAGGTGCCGAGACCGAAGGCCGGGTTCTGCTTACGGATCTCGATCATGCGGCGGGTCCAGTGGAGCAGCGACGACGGCGAGGACATCGACGCCTCGACGTTGGTGACCTGATAGCCGTAGACCGGGTCCATGATGGCCGGCAGGAAGAGCCGGCCGGGGTCGCAGGAGGAGAAACCGGCGTTCCGGTCGGGGGTCCACTGCATCGGGGTGCGGACCGCGTCCCGGTCGCCGAGCCAGATGTTGTCGCCCATGCCGATCTCGTCGCCGTAATACAGGATCGGTGAGCCGGGCAGTGACAGCAGCAGCGCGGTGAACAGCTCGATCTGGTTGCGGTCGTTGTCCAGCAGCGTGGCCAGCCGGCGGCGGATGCCGATATTGGCCCGCATCCGCGGGTCCTTGGCATATTCCGCATACATATAGTCGCGCTCTTCGTCCGTGACCATTTCGAGGGTCAGCTCGTCATGGTTGCGCAGGAAGATACCCCACTGGCAGTTGGCCGGAATCTCGGGGGTCTTGGCCAGGATTTCCGAGACCGGGTAGCGCGATTCCCGCCGGACCGCCATGAAGATGCGCGGCATGACCGGGAAATGGAACGCCATGTGGCATTCGTCCCCGCCCTTGGAGTAGTCGCCGAAATAGTCGACGACGTCCTCCGGCCACTGGTTGGCCTCGGCCAGCAGCACCGTGTCGGGGTAATGCGCGTCGATCTCGGACCGTACGTGCTTGAGGAAGGCGTGCGAGGCGGGCAGGTTCTCGCAGTTGGTCCCCTCCTCGGCGTACAGGTACGGCACGGCGTCCAGGCGGAACCCGTCGATGCCCAGGTCGAGCCAGAAGCGCAGGGCGGAGATCATCTCCTCCTGGACGGCCGGGTTCTCGTAGTTCAGGTCCGGCTGGTGGGAGAAGAACCGGTGCCAGAAGTACTGCTTGCGCACCGGGTCGAAGGTCCAGTTCGACGCCTCGGTGTCGACGAAGATGATGCGCGCGTCCTGGTACTGCTTGTCGTCGTCGGCCCAGACGTAGTAGTCGCCGTACGGCCCTTCCGGGTCGCTGCGGGACTCCTGGAACCACGGGTGCTGGTCGCTGGTGTGGTTCATGACGAAGTCGATGATCACCCGCATGCCGCGCTGGTGCGCGGCGTCCACGAACTCCACGAAGTCGGCCAGGTCGCCGAACTCCGGGAGCACGGCCGTGTAGTCCGACACGTCGTAACCGCCGTCCCGCAGCGGCGACTTGAAGAACGGCGGCAGCCACAGGCAGTCCACGCCCAGCCACTGGAGATAGTCCAGTTTGGCCGTGATGCCCTTGAGGTCGCCGATGCCGTCACCGTTGCTGTCCTGGAAGGAACGCACCAGGACCTCGTAGAAGACGGCCCGTTTGAACCAGTCGGGATCGCGGTCCTTGGCCGGCGTGTCCTCGAACTTGTCCGGGACGGGCTCGTTGACGATCAATTGGGTGACCCTCCGATCGGTGAGGACGGTCGCAGGGAGAACAGGTGCGCGGGTGCCGGAGCGCGGCCCGGCTCAAGGCGCACATAGTTGTCCCTGCCCCAGTGGTAGGTCTCGCCGGTGAGCTCGTCGCGCACCGGGACGGAATCGTGCCAATCGAGGCCGAGTTCCGGCATGTCCAACGACACCGTCGCCTCGTGGGTGTGGTGCGGGTCGAGGTTGACGACGGTGAGCACCGTGTCGGCCCCGGCGCCGTTCCCGGCCCGTTTGGAATAGGCGAGGACGGCGTCGTTGTCGACGGCGTGGAAATGGAGATCGCGCAGCTGTTGGAGTGCCGGGTGACGGCGTCGCAAGCGGTTCAGAGTGGTGATGAGAGGAGCGATCGTACGTCCCTGACGCCCCGCTGTCTCCCAGTCCCGGGGCCTCAGTTGGTACTTTTCCGAATCCAGGTACTCCTCGCTGCCACTTCGTACCGGTGTCGACTCGCACAGCTCGAATCCGGCGTAGACGCCCCACGCCGGGGAGAGGGTGGCGGCCAGTACGGCACGTACCTCGAACGCGGGCCGTCCGCCGTGCTGCAGATAGGCGTGGAGGATGTCCGGTGTGTTGACGAAGAAATTAGGCCGCATGTACGAGGCCGTTTCGCGCGACAGTTCGGTGAGGTACTCGGTGAGCTCGTGCTTGGAGTTGCGCCAGGTGAAATAGGTGTACGACTGCTGGAAGCCGATCTGCGCCAGCGTGCGCATCATCGCCGGGCGGGTGAACGCCTCGGCCAGGAAGACGACGTCCGGATCGGTGCGGTTGACGTCCGCGATCACCCGTTCCCAGAAGACCACGGGCTTGGTGTGCGGATTGTCCACGCGGAAGATGCGCACCCCGCGCTCCATCCAGAACCGCAGCAGCCGCTCCGTCTCCCGCACCAGGCCGTTCAGGTCGGTGTCGAAGGCGAGGGGGTAGATGTCCTGGTACTTCTTCGGCGGGTTCTCGGCGTACGCGATGGAGCCGTCGGCGCGGTGGTGGAACCACTCGGGGTGCTCGGTGACCCAGGGGTGGTCCGGCGAGCACTGGAGGGCGAAGTCCAGCGCCACCTCCATGCGCAGGTCGCGCGCCGTACGGACGAAGTGGTCGAAGTCCTCGAACGTGCCGAGGTCCGGGTGGAGGGCGTCGTGCCCGCCCTCGGGGGACCCGATCGCCCACGGTGAGCCCACGTCGTGCCGGGACGCGGAGAGCGCGTTGTTGGGGCCCTTGCGGTAGGAGGTGCCGATGGGGTGCACGGGCGGCAGGTAGACGACGTCGAAGCCCATGGCCGCGACCGCCGGGAGCCGTTCGGCGGCTGTCCGGAACGTGCCGCTGACGGGTGCCGCGCCCTTGCGCACGACGGCGCCCTCCGAGCGCGGGAACAGCTCGTACCACGACCCGAACAGCGCCCGGCGGCGCTCGACCAGCAGCGGCGCCGTACGCGAGGCGGTGACCAGCTCGCGCAGCGGGTGCCGGGCGAGTGCCTCGGTGACCTCGGGGGCGAGCGCGGCGGCGAGCCGGGTCGCGGCGGGCAGCTGCGGATCGCGCAGGGCGTCCGCGGCGGCCAGCACCGCTTCCCGGCCGTCTCTCTTGGGCACCCCTTCGGCGGCGCGTTCGTGCAGGACGGCGCCCTCGGCGAGGACCAGTTCGGTGTCGATGCCGGCCGGGATCTTGATGCCGGCGTGGTGGCGCCAGGTGCCGACCGGGTCCGACCAGCCCTCGACGCCGTACGTCCACCGGCCCTCGACGTCCGGTGTGACCTCGGCGCCCCAGCGGTCGGTGCCGGGCGCCAGCTCGCGCATCGGGGTCCAGGGGCCCGGCCGGCCCAGGGGATCGCGCAGGACGACGTTGGCGGCGACCGCGTCATGACCCTCGCGGAAGACCGTGGCCGAGATCTCGAAGGTCTCGCCGACCACCGCTTTCGCCGGGCGACGGCCGCAGTCGATCAGCGGGTGGAGGTCGAGCACGGGGATGCGGCCGATCATGGGGTCACCTGAACGTTGGGAGGTGCTACCGGATTCTGTCCTTTCTATCGTTTTTGTGACGGATGGACGGGCTGCGGGCATGGGCTCTCCTGTCCGCTTTCACTCGGTTGGCGGATGGGGGCGGTGCGGGAAGCCGTACGGCGCGGGGCGGCGCAAGAGCGGTACCGCACAAGCCTTCCCGCGCCGCGCGGGTGGACAATCCGGCCGTCCGCGCACTACCGGTACGTAACCGCGGAACGGAATATGACCGGGGCCACGGTCGCGCCCGGGTGACGGCGCAGACGCCCCGGGCGCCCGGCCGGGCCCCACCTGTCGCGGGGCGAAGCCGGTGCCGCCCTGACCCCGCTAGCGGGACCTGACCTGCAACAACGCGTTCGGCGAGCCGGGACCCGCCGCCTTGATCCGGTGCTGGGCCGCCGCGGCGGCCAGCGCGTTCCGTACCTCCTTCGGTCCGGCCCGCCGGTGGGACGACAGATAGAGCGCAGCCGCGCCGGCTGCGTGCGGAGCGGCCATGGACGTGCCGGAGAGGGTCCGCTTCGCAGTGTCCCCCGAGTTCCACGCCGATGTGATGCCCACACCCGGTGCGAACAGGTCGAGTTTCGCCCCGTAGTTGGAGAACGCGGCCCGGCGGTCGCGGGCGTCGCTCGCCCCGACCGTGACCGCCTCGCGCACCCGGCCCGGCGAGGACGCCGCCGCCGGCCGCCCGTGGTTGCCGGCCGCGACGGTGAAGGTGACACCGGCCGCGATCGCGTTGCGCACCGCCTGGTCGAGCTGCGCGCTGGGCGCGCTGCCCAGGCTGAGGTTGGCCACCGCCGGGCGCCGCGCGTGCCGGGCCACCCAGTCGATACCGGCGATGACCTGCGCGGTGGAGCCCGTGCCCGCACTGTTCAGGACGCGTACGCCGACGACGCGGGCCCGCTTGGCGACGCCGTACCGGGCGCCGACGGCGGTGGCGGCCACGTGCGTGCCGTGACCGTTGGCGTCGTCGGCGTCCGCGTCGCCGCCCACGAAGTCCCAGCCGCTGGTGGCGCGCCCGCCGAAGTCCCGGTGCGTGGTGCGGACGCCGGTGTCGAGCACGTACACCGTGACGCCTTCGCCGCCCGGCTGCGGCGCGGTGTAGGACCGGTCCAGCGGCAGGCTCCGCCGGTCCAGGCGGTCCAGGCCCCAGGACGGCGGATTGCGCTGCGTGCGGTCCAGCGAGACCGTACGGTCGCGGGCGACGGACGCCACCGCGGGGTCCGCGGCCAGCCGCTTGGCCTGCGCCGCGGTCGCGCGGACGGCGAAGCCGTTGACGGCCGTGCGGTACGTGTGGCTGATCCGCGCCCCGTACCGCGCCGCCAGCGCCCGGCCCGCCGCGGACGACGCGCGGACCCCTCCGGGCCCCGGCGCGAGGGTGACGAGGTAGCTGCCGCTCGCCGTGTCCGCGACCGCGCCCGGCGCTCTCCCCGCGGGCGGGGCGGCCTGCGCGGGCAGGGCTGCTGCGGTGAGCACGGCCGCCGTGGCGGTCGCGACGGCGGCCGCTGCCGGTCCCCGGCGGCGTGTCCGTATGGGTGTCATGCGTCCCGTCCCCTCCTCAACTCGGACAGGTGCCGCCGGAGTTGCGTACGGGAAGCCGGGTACCGCACCCGTGCCGGCGGCGCCACCCGGCAGCCTTCCGCCCGGCGCGGGCCCGTACAAGAGTGCAGGAGGGGGTGGAACCGGCCATACCGGCCGCAAGGGGTGGGTGGGGAGCGGGGGAGGGGCGCGCCGCACCCCGGCCGCCCGGTGCGCCGGGCCCTCTCGCGGATGGCCTGAACGTGCCCTTCGGGCGGGCGGCTCGGCCGAACGGGTGACGGGCCAAGGGGCGTACCGGTCACGGCAGTTGGCGGCCGTATTCGACCGGATTCCGGGGTACCGGGCGAATCGGGCGGCGGTGCGCCGCTACCGTCGTAGCGTGAAGGCCATTCGTCGGTTCACCGTGCGCCCCGTCCTCCCGGAACCCCTGCGACCGCTCAGCGACCTGGCTCGTAATCTGCGCTGGTCCTGGCACCCCGAGACCCGCGAACTGTTCCACGCCATAGCCCCCGCCGGCCGGCGCCGGGCGGGGCTGGACCCCGTACGGCTGCTGGGCACCGTCTCCGCCGAGCGGCTGGCGGAACTGGCCGGGGACCGCAGGTTCCTGCGCCGGCTCGGCGCGGCCGCCGACGACCTCCAGGACTATCTGAGCGGGCAGCGCTGGTACCAGAGCGCCCAGGAGAGCGGCCGGGACGGCCGGCTGCCCGAGGCCGTCGCCTACTTCTCGCCCGAGTTCGGCATCACCGCCGCGCTGCCCCAGTACTCGGGCGGCCTCGGCATCCTCGCCGGGGACCACCTCAAGGCGGCCAGCGATCTCGGCGTACCGCTGATCGGCGTCGGCCTGCTCTACCGGCACGGCTACTTCCGCCAGTCGCTCTCCCGCGAGGGCTGGCAGCAGGAGCACTACCCGGTGCTGGACCCCAACGAGCTGCCGCTGGATCTGCTGCGGGAGGCCGACGGGACGCCCGCGCAGGTCGCCCTCGCGCTGCCCGGCGGGCGGCAGCTGCGTTCGCTCGTCTGGGTGGCCAGGGTCGGGCGCGTACCCCTGCTCCTCCTGGACTCCGACGTGGAGGAGAACGGGCCGGGCGAGCGGGACGTGACCGACCGGCTCTACGGCGGGGGCAGCGAGCACCGCCTGTTGCAGGAGATGCTGCTGGGGATCGGCGGGGTACGGGCCGTACGGATGTACTGCCGGCTGACCGGCCACGCCGCGCCCGAGGTGTTCCACACGAACGAGGGACACGCGGGCTTCCTGGGGCTGGAGCGCATCCGGGAGCTGGCGGAGGCCGGCCGGGAGGGCGGCCCCGGCGAGGCTGGCGGCCCGGTCGGGCTGGATTTCGACGGCGCGCTGGAGACCGTGCGCGCCGGTACGGTCTTCACCACCCACACGCCCGTCCCCGCGGGCATCGACCGCTTCGACCGCGAGCTGGTCGCCCGGCATTTCGGGGACGCCGCGGAGCTGCCCGGCATCGACGTCGAGCGGATTCTCGCCCTCGGCCTGGAGACCTACCCCGGCGGCGAGCCCAACTGCTTCAACATGGCCGTGATGGGACTGCGGCTGGCCCAGCGCGCCAACGGCGTCTCCACCCTGCACGGCCGCGTCAGCCGGGAGATGTTCGCCGGGCTGTGGCCGGGCTTCGACCCGGAGGACGTGCCGATCACGTCGGTGACCAACGGGGTCCACGCGCCCACCTGGGTGGCGCCCGAGGTCTTCCGGCTGGGCGCGCGGCAGATCGGGGCCGGCCGCACCGAGGACGCGCTGTCCGTCGGCGACTCGCGGCGCTGGTCGGCGGTGGCCGACATCCCGGACGCGGACGTGTGGGACCTGCGGCGGGTGCTGCGCGAGCAGCTCGTCGAGGAGGTACGGCGGCGGCTGCACGTCTCCTGGCGGCAGCGCGGCGCCGGGGCCGCGGAGCTGGGCTGGATCGACGGCGTACTGGACCCGGAAGCGCTCACCATCGGTTTCGCCCGCCGGGTGCCCTCCTACAAGCGGCTCACCCTGATGCTGCGCGACCGCGACCGCCTGATGGACCTGCTGCTGCACCAGGAGCGGCCCATCCAGATCGTGGTGGCGGGCAAGGCCCACCCGGCCGACGACGGCGGCAAGCGCCTCGTACAGGAACTGGTGCGGTTCGCCGACGACCCGCGCGTACGGCAGCGGCTGGTCTTCCTGCCCGACTACGGCATGGCCATGGCGCAGAAGCTCTACCCCGGCTGCGACGTCTGGCTCAACAACCCGCTGCGCCCGCTGGAGGCGTGCGGCACCTCCGGCATGAAGGCGGCGCTCAACGGCTGTCTGAACCTGTCCGTGCTGGACGGCTGGTGGGACGAGTGGTACGAGCCGGACTTCGGCTGGTCCATCCCGACCGCCGACGGTCACGCCACCGACGAGAACCGGCGTGACGAGCTGGAGGCCAACGCGCTGTACGAGGTACTGGAACAGCGGGTCGCGCCGCGTTTCTACGACCGCGACGCGAACGGCGTCCCCCGGCGCTGGGTCGAGATGGTCCGGCAGACGCTGGTCAACCTGGGGCCCAAGGTGCTGGCGGGGCGGATGGTGCGCGAGTACGTGGAGCGGCTGTACGCGCCCGCCGCCCGCTCCCAGCGCGCGCTGACCCCGCAGGCCGCCACCGAACTGGCGGTCTGGAAGGCGCGGGTGCGGGCCGCGTGGCCGCGCGTCGCGGTGGACCACGTGGAGACCGGGGCCCTGGCGGTGGACCGCGCGGAGCCCGTCGGCGTGCCGGGCACCTCGCCCAACGGCAGCGCCGAACTGGGCGCCACGCTGGCCCTGCGGGTCCGCGTCACGCTCGGCGACCTCGCCCCGGACGATGTGGAGGTGCAGGTCGTCTCGGGCCGGGTGGACGAGTCGGACCGGATCACCGACGCGACGGCGGTGCCGCTCAAGCCGACCGGCGGCCCGGACCTGGAGGGCCGCTGGCTCTACGAGGGCCCGCTCGCCCTGGACCGCACCGGCTCCTTCGGCTACACGGTCCGCGTCCTGCCGGCGCACCGGCTGCTGGCGTCCGCGGCCGAGATGGGGCTGCTGGCGGTGCCGTCGGAGGCGACGGGCGAGGAGGCCGGGGTGCTGATGCGGTGACGGCGGCCGCCTCCCGCGGCGGCCGGGGCCCGCACCACGGTGTGCGGGCCCCGGCCGGGCGGTTCACCGGGACACGAGGAAGTGCACCTGGCGGGGCCTGACCTCCAGGTCGCTCAGCCCCTCGGGCGTCGCGCCCATTTCGCGGGCGACCTCGGACGCCGCGCGAAAGGTCTCCTCGGACTCGAAGGCGCCGGTGGTGACGACGGCTTCGCCGTCCGGGGTGACCCACACCCCGACGGACAGGAAGCCCGGCTGCGACCGCGCCGCTTCGGCGACCTGGTGGCACTGGCCGACGAACTCCTCGACGTGCTCGGGGGCCGGGTAGTGGAAGGCGACGAAACCGAATGACATGACGGTGTCCCCTCTCGGGCGTACGTTTCCGTACGAGCCGAAGCTAGACCCGCTGTACGACTCCGTACAGCCGCGGAACGCGACGGGCGGGAATCAGCCGGTAGGAACCACCGGCGGCCCCTCCGCCGCCCCGCGGGGTGCCCGGAACGTGCGCCGGTACGTCTGCGGCGAGACGCCGATGGCGGCGTGCAGATGCTGGCGCAGGGACGCGCCGCCGGCGAAGCCGACCTGCCCCGCGATCAGGTCCACCGGCAGGTCGCTGGTCTCCAGCAGCTGGCGGGCGCGCAGCAGGCGCTGCTGGATGAGCCACCGGCCGGGGCTCAGGCCGGTCTCGTCGCGGAAGCGGCGGTTGAAGGTGCGCAGGCTCATCCCGGCGTGCCGGGCCAGCCGGGCCAGCGTCAGCGGCTCGTCCAGGTGCTCCAGGGCCCACTGCTGGGTGGCCGCCGTGCCCGTCGCGGTGGGCGCGGGTACCGGCTGTTCGACGTACTGGGCCTGGCCGCCGTCGCGGAAGGGCGGCATGACGCACTTGCGGGCCGCGTGGTTGGCGACCGCGCTGCCGTGGTCCGCGCGCACGATGTGCAGGCAGACGTCGATGCCGGACGCGGCGCCGGACGAGGTCAGGATGTCGCCGTCGTCGACGAAGAGCACGTCGGGGGTGAGCCGGACCCGCGGGTACCGGCGGCGGAAGAGGTCGCCGAGCTGCCAGTGGGTGGTGGCCGGGCGGCCGTCGAGCAGCCCGGCGGCGGCCAGTACGAAGGCGCCGGTGCAGATGGACACGATGCGCGTGCCGGGCCGGATCGCCGCCAGCGCGGCCCGTACCGCGTCGGGCAGCTCGTCGGGGAGGTGGCCCGGGGCGATGGACGGGATCACCACCGTGCCCGCCGTGCGCAGCACCTCGGGGCCGTGCTCCACGACGATCGAGAAGTCGGCGCCGCAGCGCACCGGGCGCCCGTCGGCCGAGCAGGTCAGCACCTCGTAACGGCCCTCGGCCGCGCCGAACACCCGCCCCGCGATGCCCAGCTCGAAGGGGTAGACGCCGTCCAGGGCCAGGACCACCACCCGATGTTCACGCTGCATGGCACGATCCTATCGAATGATGGCCATCGTGCCATTGTTGCGGTCTCCGGGGCCGGTGATGCTGGACGGCATGAGCGAACACACCATGCGTGCCATCAGCCAGGACGTCACGGGCGGCCCCGAGGTCCTCAAGGAGACCGAACTCCCGCGGCCCGAGCCGGGCGTCGGCCAGATACAGATCGCGGTCCGCGCCGCCGGGGTCAACCCCACCGACTGGAAGCACCGCGCGGACGGCCTCTTCATCAGGACCCTGCCCCGCGTCCTGGGCTGGGACGTCTCCGGCGTCGTCACGGCGGTCGGCATCGGCGTCACCCTGTTCCGGCCGGGCGACGAGGTCTTCGGCATGGTCCCGTACCCGTACGGCGTCGGTACCCACGCCGAGTACGTCACCGGGCCCGCGCGGGCCTTCGTGCACAAGCCCGCCGCCCTCGACCACGTCCGGGCGGGCGCCCTGCCGCTCGCCGCGCTCACCGCGTACCAGGCCCTGGTGGACACCGCGGACGTACGGCCCGGACAGCGCGTACTGATCCACGCGGCGGCGGGCGGCGTCGGCCACCTCGCCGTGCAGATCGCCAAGGCCAAGGGCGCGCACGTGATCGGTACGGCCAGCTCCGGCAAGCACGACTTCCTGCGCTCCCTCGGCGCCGACGAGGTGATCGACTACCGGGAGACCGACTTCGCCGAGGCCGCCGGCCCGGTCGACGTCGTGCTGGACACCATCGGCGGCGACACCCTCACCCGCTCCCTGGACGTGGTGCGCGAGGGCGGCACCGTCGTCTCGATCCTCGCCCGCTCCGTCCCGGAGGACACCGCGAAGGCCGCGGAACGCGGGGTCCGCCTCGCGCTGCTGATCGTCGAGGCCGACCACGCGGGGATGCGCGAGATCGCCGCCCTCGCCGAGGCCGGCGCGCTGCGCCCGCACATCGCCGCGACCTTCCCGCTGGAGGAGGCCGCGCGGGCGCACGAGATGGGCGAGAGCGGCCGTACGCAGGGGAAGATCGTCCTTGAGGTGAAGTGACGCCCTAGGTGTGCCGTCCGGACGACGGCCGGTCCCGGCGGTGGACGACGTCCTTCGACGCCAGCCGGCCGTCCGCGAAGCACAGCTGGTACGCCACATCCTCCGCGTACGCGCGGATGTAGTAGTACCGGCACGTGTGACCGGGCGGCGGCTCGGGCGTGCCGTCCGGTGGTACGTCCATGGAGAAGAACGGCAGCCGTGACTCCACCGCCTCCTGGCCCTCACCGGTCCGTATCCGGTCGTACGTCCCGCGGTCCAGGACCGACCAGGACGGGCTGATCAGCGCGAAGACACCCATGAGCAGCAGCAGCCCGGTGAACAGCGCCGCCGGCACGGCCACCGTCTGCACCAGCCGCCGCCGCACCTGGTGCCGGGCGGACGCCAGCTCCCGCCGTGACAGGCTCCACTGCGCGCCGTCGCCGGGGCCGCGCACCGGCGCCCCGCCGGCCGTCGGCAGCCGCGCCGCCACCTCGAAGCCGCCTTCGGGCGTCGGCCCGGCGCGCAGCCCGCCGCCCGCCAGACGTACCCGTTCGTCCAGTCCCACCAGGCCGTTGCCGCCCGAGACCAGGACGGGCACGGACGCCGTGCCGGGCCGGGGCCCGTCCGGCGGGGGCGGGGCGTTGGCCACCGTGACCTCCAGCCACCGGTCGCCGCCGACGAGCCGCACCTCGACCGGCGCGCCCGGCGCGTGCTTCGTGGCGTTGGTCAGTCCCTCCTGCACCACGCGGTACACCGCACGGCCGCCCATGACCGGCATGGCCTGCGCCCCCGCCGCCGCGCCCCCGTCGCGCCGCAGCGAGACGTCCAGACCGGAGGACCGGGCGCGCTCGACGAGGGCCTCCACGCTGTCGTCGGCGGGCAGCCGGGTCGGGGTCTCGGCGTCGTCGGCGCGCAGCACCCCGATGACGTCCCGCAGATGCTCGGCGGCGGTCCCGGCCGCCGCCCGCAGCTCGCCGACCGCCGCCCGCTGGTCCGGCGCCAGCCGCGGATCGACCTCCAGCGCCCCGGCCCGCAGGGTGAGCAGCGCCAGCTCGTGGCCGAGCGAGTCGTGCATGTCCCCGGCGATCCGGGCCCGTTCGCGCAGCCGCGTGCGGTCGGCGACCGCCTGCTGCTCGTGCTCCATCCGCTCGGCGAGCTGCCAGCCCGTACGGACCAGCGTCGCGTACTGGCGGCGGTAGCGGCCCAGCAGCCACGGCAGGACGACGTTGAACAGCAGTGTGAGCACCGCGGTGAACCACGGCCACATGTTGCGCGTGACGACGATGCTCAGCAGCAGGCCGACGGCCGCGACCCCGGCGAAGAACCACAGGGCGGGGCGGGCCCGTTCGACCCGTACGCCGGCCAGGTAGGCCAGCGCGGCCAGCGCGGCGGTGTACTCGAACGTGAACAGGTCCCGGGTCGTCGCGAGACCCAGCGCCACGGGCACGGCGAGCGCCACGAGCGGCCACCTGCGGCGCACCGCCACCGCCGCGCCCAGCAGCGGGATGCCGAGCACCGCCGTCCACATCCGCGTCCGCGGCACCCCGTCGAACGCCGCTGTGAGCGGTACGGACAGCGCCACCCAGAGACAGACGTCCAGCAGCCCGGCGGCCCACCGGGGACGTTCGGCGGCGGGCGGCGCGGGCCGCGGGAGACGAGTGAGCATGACGTCAGCTTCGCCGATCGGGGACCCGGCGCGCCCCTGACGAAAGTAAGGGCCTGCCGTGTCCTTTCACCTCCCGCTGACCCAGTACGCGCCGCCGACCGCCCCGGCCAGGCTGCTCAGGACGGCGAGCAGCCGGTAGGGCATGTGCTGGATCACTACGTGCACGCCGCCGACACGCAGTTCCAGAAAGGGGGTTGGCGGCTTCTTCTGCTGCTGGTGTGGTGTCATGACGGCCTTCGTTCGGTGCGGGGTCTTGGATACAGTCCAAGCTCAGCAGCGGCGCGCGATGTTGCGCCAGCGCGCGCGGGCACTTTGCGTGAGACGGACGCAAGGTGCGGGGCCGGCAACTTCAGGGGTGGCGATGAGCCCAGAGCTCGGATCAGGGCGTACGGGGCGGGGGCCGGACCGGCTCGCCCTGCTGGACAACGTGCCGGAAGGGCCGCGGAAGGTGCTGGTTGCGCGGCTGCGCACCTTGCGTGAGGCATCCGGCCTGACGCTGGAGCAGCTGCGGCAAGGGTTCGCGGAGCAGGGAGTCGTGCTCAGCGTGTCGCGGCTGTCGAAGTTCCTCAACGGGCACGAGATTCCCAGCCGCGCGCAGATCGCGGCCTTCCACCAGGTGTGCGACGCGGAACCGGAGACCGCTCGCGCCCAGGAGGCGGTCCGGACGACCCAGAAGATGCTGTACGCCGTCGTGGACGCCGAGCGGGAGAGGAAGCCGCTGCGGGCGCGCGAATTCGATGTGGAGGAGGCCCGGGAACAGCAGGAACTACTGCGCGTGGAGGCCGCGGCCGAGCTCGGCACCCTGCGCGAGGAGCTGGAACACGAGCGCGACCTGCGCCGCAAGGCGGAGGAGGCGCTCCAGCGCCTGGCCGAGCAGGCCGGCGACCACGCTCGGGAGATCGGCGAGCTCACCCGGGAACGCGACGCGGCCCGGGGCCGGGTGGCCGAGCTGGAGGACGCGATCGCGCAGGGCGAGGCGGTGGTGCGGCTGCGGCGGTCCGAGGTGCGGCACCTGGACGAGATGGTTGCCGAGACGGCCCGGGAGATCGCGCGGTACGAAGGGACGGCGGCGCCCACGGCCCCCTCGACGGCTCCCCGCTCCGTCACGGACCTGTTCGCCCTCGTGGAAAAACTCCGTGACGAGGACCGTGACGCGACCGCGGACAACGCGGTGGCCACCTTCTGCGACGAGTCGCCCGAGGGCATTCCCGCTCTCTGGGAGGAGTTCCGCGAGCACGGCCGGAAACTCGACGCCGAGCGGCTCCTCGCCGCCGCGGCCCGGATCTGCGGCGGGGTCCAGCTCTACCACCTGTGCCGGACCGGGACGTTCCGGCGTACCGCGTTCATCCTCGACACCGAGGTCGTCACCGGCGACCACCTGATCGACTCCATCGGCGGCGAAGCCCCCGTCGGTGAACTCGCGCGGTTCGGCAAGGCGTGCCACGAACGTGACGACCAGGAGGCCCTGGGCTTTCTCGCCGCCGCGTGCCAGAACCGCCCCGAGGCAGCCGTACGGGACTACTACCGTGAACGCGACCTGCGGATGAACGCGTTGTCGCCCGGGCGCCCGCGGCCCCGGTGGCAGTTCTGGCGCTGACGGTTTCCGGCCGCCCGCCTCACGCGTCCCGGACCAGTCCCGCCTCGTACGCGAGGATCGCCGCCTGTACCCGGTTCTTCAGGCCCAGCCGGGCCAGGATCGCGCTGACGTACGCCTTGACGGTGCCCTCGACGACGAACAGCCGCGCGGCGATCTCCGCGTTCGACAGCCCGGCGCCCACCAGGGCGAGCACCTCCCGCTCCCGCCCGGACAGCTGCTCGGCGCGGGACCGCGCCGCGGCCGCCTTGCCCAGCGCACCGCCGCCGAACTGGCTGATGACGCGCCGGGCCACGGACGGCGAGAGGTACGCGCCGCCCTCGGCGGCGGCCCGCACGCCGGTGATCAGCTCGCGCGGGTCGCCGGTCTTCAGCAGGAAGCCGCTGGCGCCGGAGCCCAGGGCACCGGCCACGTACTCGTCCTCGGAGAAGGTCGTCAGCATCACCACGGCGGTCCCGGGCAGCGTCCGGCGCAGTTCGGCCGCGGCGCCCAGGCCGTCCAGCCGCGGCATCCGGATGTCCAGCAGGCACACGTCGGGCCGGTGCCGCTGCGCCAGCTCCACCGCCTCCCGCCCGTCGGCCGCCTCCGCGACCACCTCGACACCGGGCGACGCCGTCAGGATGGCGCGCACCCCGGCCCGGATCATCGCCTCGTCGTCCGCCAGCAGCACCCGGACGGTGACCCCCGTATCGCTCATACCGTCACCCTAGTTCCCGGTCCGGCGACGGCGGCCGCCGGACACATGGATGGGCGGTGTCCGAAGGGAGGTTGGGAGCCTCCGGACACCGCCCGGTCGTGGGGTCACGCTGCCCCGGAAGGTTCAGCCGGCCGGGTGCGGCCGGCCGGCCCCGTCGGTCACTTGACGGCGACGCCCGTCCACGCCGCCTCGACGCCCTTGACCTCGGCGCCGTCCGCGCCGAACAGGTCGGTGGCCGCCTTGACGGTCGCCTCGCGGGCGCCCTTGTAGTCGGTGTTCGAGGTCATGTACGTGGTCAGGGCCTTGAACCAGATCTTCTCGGCCTTGTCCCGGCCGATGCCCTCGACCTTCTTGCCGTCCGCGGTCGGGCTGTCGTACTTGACGCCGCCGATCTCCTTGGCGCCGCTGCCCTCGGACAGCAGGTAGAAGAAGTGGTTGGCGATGCCGGAGGAGTAGTGCACGTCGACGTTGCCGGCGTCCTCGCTCCAGCTGTCCAGGGACTGGCCGTCCTTGGAGGGCTTGTCCATGTAGCGCAGCGGCTTGCCGTCACCGGCGATGTCGATCTTCTCGCCGATCAGGTAGTCGCCGGCGTCCTCCTTGTTCTTGGCGAAGAACTCGACGGCGGTGCCGAAGATGTCGGAGGTGGCCTCGTTCAGCCCGCCGGACTCGCCGCTGTAGGTGAGGTTGGCGGTGGCCGAGGTGACGCCGTGGCTCATCTCGTGCGCCGCGACGTCGATCGAGGTCAGGGGCTTCTTGTTGCCCTCGCCGTCGCCGTACGTCATGCAGAAGCAGCTGTCGTCCCAGAACGCGTTCGAGTAGTTCTGGCCGTAGTGGACGCGGGAGGTCGCGCCCTTGCCGTCACCCTTGATGCCCGAACGGCCGTGCACGTTCTTGTAGTAGTCCCAGGTCAGCTGGGCACCGTAGGCGGCGTCGACGGCGGCGGTCTCCGGGTCGTCGGCCTTGCCGTTGCCCCACTTGTCGTCCTTGTTGGTGAAGAGCTTGCCCTCACCGCTCTCGCTGCCGCTCAGGTTGAACGTCGAGTGGCCGCCGCGCGCGTCGTCGGTCAGCTCGTAGCCGCTGCCGCCCTTCTTCGAGCCGATCTCGACCGAGCCGCTGTAGGCGCTGGTGCCGGCGCCGTTCTCGATGCCCTGGTACTGGAAGATCTTCTTGCCGGTGTTGGCGTCGGTGATGACGTGCAGCTGGTTGGGCGTGCCGTCCTTCTGGAAGCCGCCGACGACGGTGTCGTACGCGAGGACCGGCTTGCCGGAGGCGGCCCAGACGACCTTCTTGGGCGTCACGGCGGCGGCCTGCTTGGCGCCGAAGGTCTTCGCGGTGCCCTGGGCGGCCTGCGCCGCGGCCTTCGGGGCGACCTTCGGGGTCGTCGAGGCGACGGCTATCTTCGCGCCGCTGGCCTTGGTGGTGCTCTTGACCGCACCGCCCTTGGCCCGGTGCACGATCAGGTCGCCGCCGAGGACGGGCAGTCCGGCGAAGGTGCGGTCGTAGCGGGTGTG
This sequence comes from Streptomyces sp. NPDC059788, assembly GCF_042732265.1. Classification (NCBI taxonomy): domain Bacteria; kingdom Bacillati; phylum Actinomycetota; class Actinomycetes; order Kitasatosporales; family Streptomycetaceae; genus Streptomyces; species Streptomyces sp. NPDC059788. The sequence continues at coordinate 33,213 of NZ_JBHWHY010000028.1, forward strand.
GGTGGTGCCGTCGGCGTCCTTGACGACGTCCTTGACGACGAGCTTCTCCTGGGCACCCAGGCCCAGTTCCTTCGCGGCCTGCGCCTTGGTGGCGCTCGCGTCGCGCAGCAGCTCGGCGCGGTGCGAGGCGGTCATCTGGATCGGCGAGGCCGCCGCGGCCTTGGGGGTGGTGTCGGGGCCTGTGGGGGAGGCGCCCGCGGTTCCGGCCGTGACGGCCGCGGCTATCAGTGCGCCGGCCGCTGCCAGCGAGAGGCCGGTGGTACGCGCCTTACGGGAAATGTGGGGGGACACGCGTGTGCTCCTTCGACTTTGCCAAGGGTGGGGGTGCAAAGCGATGCGGGTGTTGCTTGCGGGGGAGACTGCCATTCGAACGCGTGCATGTCAGGGGGTGGTCCAAAAGTTGGCGTGAAATCGTCCGTAGAGCGAACATCACTGTTCGTATAGCGGAGTTGCACGCAAAGAAACGGGCGCCGCCCCTGGTGGGGAGCGACGCCCGATCGACTGGCTGCCAAACTTTGCGGCAGGTCACGGCGGTTGGACCGCGCGCGGCCCGCCGTCACCTCAGAAGGTCAGCTTCCAGCTGTTGATGTAGCCGGTGTCCTGCTGGTACACGTCCTGGACCCGCAGGTTCCAGGTGCCCTGCGCCACCTCGGAGGAGGCGTTGACGGTGTACGAGGCCTTCACGTTCTCCGCCGAGTCGGCCGCGTTGGAGTTCTTCAGCCGGTAGGCGGTGCCGTCCGGGGCCACCAGGTCGATCACCAGGTCACCGCGGTAGGTGTGGACGATGTCCACGTCCACCTTCAGTGCGCTCGGCGCGTTGCCCGCCCGGGTCACCTTGACCGGCGAGGAGACCGCGGCGCCCGCGTCCGGGATCTGCACGTCGTCGGTGTTCTCGAAGACGTCACCGCCACTGGCCGGGTTGACGGTCCAGGTGAAGCTGGTGGTGCCGGTCTTGTTGGCGGAGTCGGTGACGGTGACCGTCACGTTGCCGGTGCCCGCGGTGGTCGGGGTGCCCGAGATCAGCCCGGAGTCCTGGTTGATGCTCAGCCCGGCCGGCAGCCCGGTGGCCGCGTACTTCAGCGCGCCCGCGTTGCCGCTGGTGGCCTTGATCTGCAGGCTGGCGGGCTGGCCGACGGTGCTGGTCTGGTTGCCCGGGTTGGTGACGCTGACCCCGGAGTCCGGGACGCGCTGGCCGACGTTGACCGCCGCCCAGGTGTTGGCGACCGTGTTGTACGTGGAACTGCCCTGGCCGAACAGTTCGGCGGCGGCGGACAGCGTCGCGGTGCGGGCCGCGGCGTAGTTGGTGTTCGCGTTCATGTACTTGGTCAGCGCCGAGAACCAGACCTTCTCGGCGTTGGACCGGCCGATACCGGGCACCGGCAGGTTGTCGGAGGTCGGGCTGTCGTAGTGGACGCCGTTGATGTCCTTGGGCCCGCTGCCCTCGGCCAGCAGGTAGAAGAAGTGGTTGGCGACGCCGGAGGAGTAGTGGACGTCGATGCCGCCGATGCCGGAGTACCAGTAGTCCTTGGAACGGCCGTCCTTGCTGGGCTTGTCCATGTAGCGCAGCGGCGTGCCGTTGCTGTTGATGTCGACCTTCTCGCCGATGAGGTAGTCACCGACGTCCTTGGGGTTGTTGGCGTTGAACTCGACGGCCGCGGCGAAGATGTCCGAGGTGCCCTCGTTCAGGCCGCCGGGCTCGCCGCTGTAGGTGAGGTTGGCGGTGGCCGAGGTGACGCCGTGGGTCATCTCGTGGGCCGCGACGTCGATGGAGGTCAGCGGCTTGACGTTGCCGCTGCCGTCGCCGTACGTCATGCAGAAGCAGCTGTCCTGCCAGAACGCGTTGACGTAGTTGTTGCCGTAGTGCACCCGGCTGTACGCGCCGACACCGTCACCCCTGATGCCGCTGCGGCCGTGCACGTTCTTATAGTAGTCCCAGGTCAGCGCCGCGCCGTAGTGCGCGTCCACGCCGGCGGTCTGGGCGTTCTGCGGGGTGCCGTCGCCCCACACGTCGTCCGGGTCGGAGAACAGCGTCCCGGTGCCGGAGGTGCCGCGGTTGAGGTTGTAGGTCTTGTGGCTGCCGCGGGTGGTGTCGGTCAGCGTGTACGAGGGCGCGGTGCCCAGGGTGACCTGGCCGCTGTACATGCTGTTGCCGGTGCCCTCGTGGACGCCCTGGTACTCGGCCAGCTTCGCGCCCGTGGTGGCGTTGGTGACGACGTGCAGCTCGTTGGGGGTGGTGCCGTCCTCCTGGACGCCGCCGACGACCGTCTCGTACGCCAGGGTCGGCTTGCCGTCGGCGACCCAGACCACCTTCCGCGGTTCCTGGGCGGCGGACTTCTTCGCACCCTGCGCCTGCGACGCCTTGACCGCCTTGGCCTCGGCCGTGGCCGGCGCGACCTTCGCGGTGGTGGTCGGCACGTCGAGCCGCGAGCGGACGTCCTTGGTGACACCGCCGACCTTTCCGTCGGCCCGGTGGACGACCAGACCGCCGCCGAGCACCGGCAGTCCCGCGTACGTGCGCTCGTAGCGGGTGTGCGTACGGCCGTTGACGTCCTTGACGACGTCCTTGACGACGAGCTTCTCCTTGGGGCCGAGCTTGAGCTGCCGGGCCGTCTCGGCGGTGGTGGCCCTGGCCTCCCGCAGCAGTTCCGCACGCTGGGCCGGGGTCAGCTTGGCGGGCAGGGCGCCCGGGTCGGGCTGCGCGTGGACCTGGCCGGGCCGGGGGGCGGCGGCCGTACCGGCGCCTGCCTGCACGGTCACGGTCAGCATCGCGGCCATGGCGACCACGGCGCCGGTCGCGACGGCGCGCCTATGGGGGGTGCGTCTCACACTGACTCCTTCTGCGGTGGCCGCGACCGGAGGGGTGGGCGGCCGAGGGGGACCGGGCGGCGGAGTGACCGTCCGGGCAGAGCGAGGCAGAACACGTGGAACGTGTGGGGGGAGGCACCAGGTGCGGGTGGTCCGGGCCTTCGAGCGTGGAGCGTCGAGCTGCGAGCGGGCCGTGGGCGCGGAGTGGTGCGTCGTGGGGCTCCGCGTACGGATGCGGGGAAGAGTGCCACCTGAGAGCCGCGATTGTCAGTGGCCGGTCAAGAGTTGGCCGGAAAACGTCCGTAGAGCGGGGGGTCGGGTCCGTATACAGGACGTGCCCGGACGTCCATCCCCACTCCCGGCGCGCCCCGCGGGCACCTCCTCACACCAGGCGCGCGCCGCCGCATACGCCGACCTCCACCCGCCCGCCCGGCTCAGGCGTCCCGGGTATATACACGTTCAGCACACCGCTCGTCTGCCGGCCCGGCGGCGAACCGCCGTCTTCGGCCACCCGCCGCGCGGAAAGAAGATGCGGCGGCGCGGTGCGCCCGGCAGGATCGGCGCGGTCGAAAGGAAGCAGATGGCCACCGAACGCCCCCGCCCGCCGCTCCGGGACGGCGAGCGCGAGACACTCCGCGCGTACCTCGACTTCCACCGCGCGACGCTCGCCATGAAGTGCGACGACCTGACCGACGAGGAACTGCGCAGCCGGTCGATGCCACCGTCCACGCTGAGCCTGCTCGGCCTCGTACGCCACCTGGCGGAGGTGGAGCGCACCTGGTTCCGGCGGGTGATCAACAAGGAGGACATCCCCCTGGTGTGGTCGCCGGACGGCGACTACCAGGCGGCGTACGACCCCGGCACGGCCACTCGCGCGCAGGCGTTCACCGCCTGGCGGACGGAGGTCGGCCACGCCCGCCGCATCGAAGGCGCCGCCCCGTCGCTGGACGTGACCGGCCACCAGCCGCGCTGGGGCGCCGACGTGTCCCTGCGCGTCGTGATGCTCCACGTCATCCTCGAATACGCCCGCCACAACGGCCACGCCGACTTCCTCCGCGAGGGCATCGACGGGGTGGTGGGGCCCTGAGGCGACGGCGACCGGGGGCGGGGCACCGGCCCGGCGCCGGGCCCGCCGGGCCGCCTGTCATGCTGCGGACATGACCAGGGAAGCCACCGCGGAGTTCGAGGCGCACCGGCCCCGGCTCTTCTCGCTCGCCTACCGGATGCTCGGTTCGGCGAGCACGGCCGAGGACCTCGTCCAGGACACGTACCTGCGCTGGAGCGCGGCCGACCGGTCCACGGTCCGGACCCCGGCGGCCTGGCTGACCAAGGTCATGACGAACCTCTGCATCAACCAGCTCACCTCCGCCCGCGCCCGCCGGGAGCTGTACATGGGGCCCTGGCTCCCCGAGCCGGTCCGCACGGACACCGCCGCCGGCCGGCTCGGCCCGCTGGAGACCGCCGAGCAGCGCGAGTCCGTGTCGTTCGCGCTGCTCACCCTGATGGAGCGGCTCACCGCGGCCGAGCGCGCGGTCTTCGTGCTGCGCGAGGCGTTCGGCCACAGCCACCGGGACATCGCCCGGATCATCGGCGTCGGGGAAGCGCACTCGCGGCAGTTGCACCGCCGGGCCCGCGAGCGGCTGGACCACCCGCGGCGGCACTTCGACGTCGACGACGCACAGCGCAGGAAGATCGTCGAGCGCTTCTTCGCCGCCACCCTCGAAGGGGACGTGGCCGGTCTCGAACGGCTGCTCGCCGACGACGTGGTGGCCTGGGCCGACGGCGGCGGCCGGGCGACCGCGGCACGCCGGCCGGTCGCCGGACGCGCGAAGGTGCTCCGCTACCTGCTCGGCCTGGGCTCCCGCCCGGAGGCGGCGTCGGTGGGCTTCGAGCCGGCCGAGGTCAACGGCGTACCGGCGGCCCTCGTTCTCGTGGACCGGACGCTGCTGGCCGTCGTCGTACCGGAGATCCACGAAGGGCGCGTCGTCGCCCTGCGTACGGTCATCAACCCGGACAAACTCGCCTTCGCCGCCGGCCAGCTCACGTGACCCGCCTCACGCCGTGAGCTGTCACGGACCCGCCCGCCCGCCGGTTCAGGAGGCATGACACATCACCTCGTGGTTCTCGGAGCCGGATACGCCGGACTGGTCGCGGCGAAGGGCGCGGCCCGCAGACTGCGGCGCCACGGCGGCGTGCGCATCACGCTGGTCAACGCTTCGAGCCGGTTCGTCGAGCGGGTACGGCTGCACCAGCTCGCCGCCGGCCGGCCGCTCAGGGACCTGCCCCTGCACACCCTCCTCGCCGGTACGGGCATCGAGCTGGTCGTCGCCCGCGCGACCGCCATCGACGCCGCCGCGCGTACGGTCCGGCTGGACACCGCCCCGTACGCCCTCACCTACGACACCCTCGTCTACGCCCTGGGCAGCACCGCCGACACCACCACCGTCCCGGGAGCCGCCGAGCACACCTCGGCGGTGGCCACCCACCAGGACGCGGCCCGCCTCCGCGCCCGCACCGCGGACACCTGGGGGCCGCTGGCCGTGGCCGGAGCCGGTCTGACCGGCATCGAGACGGCCGCCGAGCTGGCCGAAGCGCACCCGGGACGTACGGTGCACCTGGTCACCCAGGGCCAACTGGGGCCCGGGCTCTCGGAGCGCGGCCGGCGCTACCTCCGCACCGCCCTGGGCCGGCGCGGCGTCGACCTGCGCGAGCACACCCGCGTACGCGAAGTCGCCGCGCACGGACTGGTCCTCGCCGACGGCGGTGAGCTGCCGGCCGACACGGTCGTCTGGACGGCCGGGTTCCGCGTCCCCGGCCTGGCGCGTGCGGCGGGGTTCGCCGTCGACGACCGCGGTCTGGTCGCGGTCGACCCGACCCTGCGCTCGCTGTCCCACCCGGAGGTCTTCGCGGCGGGCGACGCGGTCGCGGCGTACGGGCCCGGCGGCGTCGCGTCGCGCATGTCCTGCCAGACGGGGCTGCCGATGGGCGCGTACGTCGCGCGCAGCGTCGCCGCCTCCCTCACCGGCCGCACCCCCGATCCGCTGCGCCTGCGCTACGTCTGGCAGAACATCAGCCTCGGCCGGCACGACGGCCTCACCCAGTTCACCCGTCCCGACGACAGCCCGGTCGGCGCGGTGCTCACCGGCCGGGCCTCGGCCCGTTTCAAGGAGGCCGTCACGAGGGGCACGGTGCTGGCCCTGCGTCGCTGAGCCTCGCCCGCCGGCCCGCGGCGCCCGCCCGTAATCGGCTGGCGCCGTGCCGTGGCGCGGCGGGACGATGCCGGTGTCCGGGCCGCCGCGAACCTCTGCGCTCGCGCTGCGTCCGCCCGGAGGGGGAGAGGGGGATGGCCGCTGTCGTGTCCGATACGTCCGGGGCCCGGCCCGAGGTCCGCGCGGCGGCCGGGGTGCTGCGCGGGAGCGGGGAGGAGGGGGTGGCGGTCTTCCGCGGCATCCCGTCCGCCGAACCGCCCGTCGGCCCGGCGCGGTTCGCGGCGCCGCGCCCGGTGCGCAGGTGGGACGGGGCGCGGGCAGCGCTGTCGTACGGCCCGCCGCCACCCCAGGGCGACCACTTCGGCATGGCGGAACTGTCCCGTGAGGCGGCGACCACGAAGGGCCGGAATGGGAGGAACTCGATTATGTCGCCGGGGCGGCATTCGCAGCCGTGACGGGTAAGCCCTACGAGGATTTTCATGATGCCCTTGATGCCCTTGATGTTCTCGATGCCCGACCGGAGTCTCGACACCTGGACCGTGCGAAAGAAGGCAGGGCGTGATGCCCTCCTTGTGTGGTGGTGGGGATCCTTCAAAGAGCTGTCCGGGGCGGCCGGCCGGTGACCGCCACCCTCGGCGGGCGCTTACCTGACACCTCCCGGCGCGCGAGCGGTCAGGCCGGCGACGGAGTATCGGAGGCGCGGCCGGAAGCGGCGCTGCGCTGGTCGAGGCCGCCGAGGATGAGCGCGAGGCCCGCCTCGAACGCCTCCTCGTGATCGAGGCCGGGGACATCGTCCGGCAGATCCTCGGCGTTTGGCGCGTCCGCATCCGCCTGCTCCTCCAGCACGCAGCCGACGGTGAAGCGGCTGACGGCCAGCATCGCCATCTGCGCATCCCGCTCGGGCACGCCGGAGGCCACCAGGAAGGCGATCTTGCGGCGGATCCGGTCGAGGTCACCGATCGGCGTGCTCCCGGCGTGCAGCCGGGCACCGTCACGGCGCATCAGCAGCGTGTGGCGGAAACTGCGCGAGTTCTCCAGGAACCAGTCGCGCCAGTCGTCCTCGGGGGAGGGCAGCGGCGCGTCGGCGTGCGGGGCCATGGCCACCTCCGCCATGGCGGCAAGGAGGTCCTTCTTGGTCTTGAAGTGGTAGTAGAGCGACGGCTGCTCGACACCGAGGCGCTTGGCCAGCCGCCGGGTGCTCACTGTTTCCAGGCCCACCTCGTCCAGCAGATTCAGCGCCTCTGCGACGACGGTCGCACGGTTCATCTTGGTCACGTTGACAATCTATCGCTGATAGAAGACTGTAAAGGAATCAATCACCGATAGATTTTGGGGTGGTCGGACGTGGCAACCAAGATCGCGAAGCGTTCGCTGCGGATTCTCGTCGCCGGCGGTGGCGTCGCCGGGCAGGCGCTGGCCTTCTGGCTCACCCGCGGCGGTCACCAGGTGACGGTCGCCGAGCGCTTCCCGGCGCTGCGCGCCTCGGGCGCGCAGGTCGACCTGCGCGGACAGGGCATCGAGGCGGTCGAGCGCATGGGCCTGCTGGAGACCGTGCGCAGCCGGCTGGTGGACGAGGCGGGCGTCGCCTTCGTCGACTCCCGCGGCAAGTCGAAGGCGATCATCATGGCGAACACCTCCGGCAAGGGACGTCAGACCCTGACCTCCGAGTACGAGATCATGCGCGGCGACATGGTCCGCATCCTGCACGAGGCGACCACGAACGACACCGAGTACGTCTTCGGCAGGAGCGTCGACGGCTTCGACCAGGACGCAGACCGGGTCACCGCGCACTTCTCGGACGGGACCTCCGGCGAGTACGACCTGCTGATCGGTGCCGACGGGCAGGGCTCGCGCATCCGGCGGGCGCTGCTGCCGGACGGCTTCGACCCGTACTGGCGGGTGGGCATCCACATGGCCTACTGGTTCGTGCCGCGCATTGCCTCCGACACCAACATCCGCGACACCTGCATGGTCCCGGGCGGCCGGCAGATCATGCGGCGCAGCCACAACGCGACCGAGACGCAGGTGTATTTCGTGATGCGCGAGGAGTCGGCGGAAGCGTCCGCGATCCACCGCGCTCCCGTCGAGCAGCAGCAGAAGTTCTGGGCCGGGCGGTTCAGGGACGCCGGATGGCAGACCGACCGGTTCATCGCGGGCATGAAGGACAGTCCGTTCTTCTACTCTCAGGAGATCGCCCAGGTGCGCATCGACAGCTGGTCCGAGGGCCGGGTGGTCCTGGCCGGTGACGCGGCGCACTGCGCGTCCCCTTACAGCGGCATGGGGATCTCCGGCGGACTGGTCGGCGCGTACGTCCTGGCCGGAGAGATCAACCGGCACGCGGGGGACCTGCCGACCGCGCTGGCGAACTACGACCGCGTCCTGCGGCCCTTCGTCGACGGGATCCAGGGCGAGGTCAACCCCCGCATCCTGCGCGTGGGCATGCCCACGAACAAGCACGCCATCAGCGCCTTCCAGAACGCCACCGCGCTGGCCTGCTTCTTCCGCATCCCCGCCCTGGTCGCACGGTTCTCCAAGGAGGACCGCGGCGGCGACTGGCAGCTGCCGGTCTACGCCGGCGCCCTCGCCGTCTGATGCCGCCCTTGTGCTCCGGGGCGCGACGGGCCACGTGAACGCGGGACGGATGGTGGGCCGGTGCGGCTGCCCCTCGTACCCTCGCCGGTAGGCCGTTGGCAGTCCGCTACTGACCGTTACCGCTGCCCATGATCACGTGGAATTGCCCAAACCGTGCTCATGATCACGCGGAAATGCTCGCGACATCGCGGAACCTGCAAGCGGCCGGTCACACCACGCTCTCCCGCCACGCCTGGTGCAGCTCCGCGAAGCGGCCGCGGTCCGCGATCAGTTCGGCGGGGGTGCCGTCCTCGACGATGCGGCCCCCGGACATGACCAGGACCCGGTCGGCCGTCTCGACCGTGGACAGGCGGTGGGCGATGACCACCGCCGTACGGCCGCGCAGCACCGTGTCCATGGCCCGCTGGACCGCGCGCTCGCCGGGGATGTCGAGGGAACTGGTCGCCTCGTCGAGGATCAGTACGGCCGGGTCGGCGAGCAGGGCGCGCGCGAACGCGACGAGCTGGCGCTGGCCGGCGGAAATCCGGCCGCCGCGCTTGCGGACGTCGGTGTCGTACCCGTCGGGCAGCGCCGCGATGAAGTCGTGGGCGCCGATCGCCCGCGCGGCCCGCTCGACGTCCTCGCGGGTGGCGTCGGGGCGGCCGATGGCGATGTTCTCGGCGACCGTGCCGGAGAAGAGGAACGCCTCCTGGGTGACCATGACCACCGAGCGGCGCAGATCTGCCGCGGACAGGTCGCGCAGATCGACACCGTCCACGCGGACGCTGCCGGAACTCGGGTCGTAGAACCGGGCCAGCAGCTTGGCCAGGGTGGACTTGCCCGCGCCCGTCGAGCCGACGACGGCGACCGTACGGCCGGCGGCCAGCGTCAGGTCGAAGCGCGGCAGCACCTCGCCGCCGGTGCGGTAGGCGAAGCGGACACCGTCGAAGGCGACCTCGCGGCCCGGCCGGGCGCCGGGGCGGTCCGGCAGCGGCAGCGGGTCGGCGGGCTCGGGGACGCTCGGACGCTGGGCGAGCAGTCCGGCGATCTTCTCCAGCGACGCGGCGGCGGCCTGGTAGGAGTTGAGGAACATGCCGAGGCGGTCGATCGGGTCGTACAGCCGCCGCAGGTAGAGCACCGCGGCCGCCAGGACGCCCAGCGCCAGGCTGCCGGAGGCGACACGGTACGCGCCCCACAGGACCAGCGCGGCCACCGCGACGTTGGCCACCAGGCGCGAGGAGATGACGTACCGGGCCATTTCCAGTATCGCGTCGCCGTTGGTGCGCTCATGGCGGGCGTTCAGGACGGCGAACGCCGCGTCGTTGGGTCGCTCGCGCCGGAACGCCTGCACCGGGCGGATGCCGTTGATCGTCTCCGCGAACTTCACGATGACGGCGGCCATCGCCGACGACTTCACGCTGTAGACCCGCTGGGAGCGGCGCCGGAAGGAGCGGACGAGCAGGTAGAGCGGCCCGGCGGTGGCGACGGCGGCAGCGCCCAGGCCCCAGTCGAGGTAGAGCAGCGTCGCCGTGATGTACACCGTGGCCAGGACGATGGAAATCAGCTCCTGGAGCCCCTCGTTCAGCAGCTCGCGCAGCGCCTCCACGTCGGTGGTCGCGCGGGAGATCAGCCGGCCCGAGGTGTAGCGCTCGTGGAAGTCCAGGGTCAGCGCCTGGCCGTGCCGGAAGATCCGGCCCCGCAGGTCGAGCAGGACGTCCTGGCTGATCCGCGCGGAGAGCCGGATGAAGACGTACTGGAGCCCGCCGGACGCCGTCGCGCACAGCAGGTAGGCCGCCGCCACGGCGATCAGCGGGCCGTGGCGGCCCGCGCGCAGCGCCGGGACGGCGTGGTCGATGGCGAAGGCCACCAGCAGCGGCCCGGCCTGCACGGCGGCCTGCTGGAACAGGAGGAGGACGGCCGCCGCCCAGGCCGGACGCAGGTGCGGGCGTAGCAACGAGCCCAGGAGGCCGCGGGAGGCGCCCTTGGCGGTGGGCAGGAGGTCCTGTGCGAAGGCGTCGGGGGCGGCGGAGGAGGAGGGTGGGGGAGAGGAGGACGGCGGGGGCGCGCTGCCGTCGCCTCGCGCGCCGTCGTCCCGTGTGCCGTCGCCCCGGGCATCGGCCTGTGTGCCGTCGTCCCGCGCGCCGCCCGCGGCCGTACCGGCACTCGTGCTCGTGGTCATCGCGCGTTCTCCCCTTCGCGCCGGGCGGTGCCGACGTCGGCCGCGGCGCCGGACATCAGCGCCGCGTACTCAACGTTCTCCCGCAGCAGTTGGTGGTGGGTGCCGATGGCCGCGATCCGGCCGCCGGACAGCAGCGCCACCCGGTCGGCGAGCAGGACCGTGGACGGACGGTGCGCGACGACCAGGGCGGTCGTGGTCGCCAGGACCTGGCGCAGCGCCGCCTCGACCAGCGCCTCCGTATGGACGTCCAGCGCCGACAGCGGGTCGTCCAGGACCAGGAAGCGCGGCCGGCCGACCACCGCGCGGGCCAGCGCGAGCCGCTGCCGCTGCCCGCCGGACAGGCTCAGCCCCTGCTCACCGACCTCGGTGTCCCGGCCGTCCGGCAGCGCGTCCACGAACTCCTCGGCCTGGGCGACGCGCAGGGCCCGCACGAGGTCGTCGGTACCGGTGTTCTCCCCGCCCATCAGGACGTTCTCCGCCGCGGTGGCGGAGAACAGGGTCGGCTCCTCGAAGGCCACCGCGACCCGCGCGCGCAGCTCGTCGCGGGTCAGCGCCGTGATGTCCGTGCCGTCGAGGGTGATACGGCCGCCGGTGACGTCGTGGAGCCGGGGGACGAGCGCGGTGAGCGTGGTCTTGCCGCTGCCCGTCGCGCCGACCAGGGCCAGCGTCTCCCCGGGGCGGATGTGCAGATCGATGCCCCGGAGGGTGGGCGGGGCGCCGGCGGGCGCGTCCGGATAGCGGAAAAAGACGTCGTGGAAGGCGAGGCCCGCGCCCCCGGGGCCGTCCCCGTGGCCCTTTGCGAACCCGCCCCCGAAGCCGTCCTCCGCCGGGTGCTCCCCGGCCGCACGGGCGTCGTCCCGGTCCGCCGGCGGCTCGTCCAGGACCTCGAAGAACCGGTCGGTGGCCGCCGCCGCGTCATTGCTCATCGCGAGCAGGAAGCCGATCGACTCCACCGGCCAGATCAGCGCCAGCGCCGTGGACAGGAACGCGACCAGGGTGCCCGCGGACAGCTCCCCGTCGGCCACCTGGACCGTGCCGAGCACCAGCGCCGCCCCGATGGCCAGCTCCGGCAGCGTCATGACGAAGGCCCACAGGGCGGCCAGCAGCCGGGCCTTGCGCAGCTCGGTCGTGCGCAGCCGCGCCGTCAGCGCCCGGAACGCGCGGGCCTGGCTGCGGTGCCGCCCGAAGCCCTTGACGATCCGGATGCCGAGGACCGACTCCTCGACGACCGTGGTCAGATCGCCGACCTGGTCCTGCGCCCGGCGCGCGGCCACCGCGTACTTCGCCTCGAAGACCGAGCACAGCACGATCAGCGGCACGATCGGGGCGAGCAGCACCAGCCCCAGCGACCAGTGCTGGACGAGCAGGATCGCGCAGCCCACCAGGATCGTGGTGGCGTTGACGACCAGGAACGTCAGCGGGAAGGCCAGGAACAGGCGCAGCAGTTGCAGGTCCGTGGTGCCCCGGGAGAGCAGCTGGCCGGAGGCCCAGCGGTCGTGGAAGGCGACCGGCAGCCGCTGCACGTGCCGGTAGAGGCTCTCGCGCATCGCGGCCTCGACGCTCGCCAGCGGCCGCGCCACCAGCCAGCGCCGCAGCCCGAACAGGCCCGCCTCCGCCAGGCCGAGCAGGAGCAGGTAGCCGCCGCCCAGCCACGCCCCGGCCGGGTCGCGGTCCGCGATCGGCCCGTCCACCAGCCACTTGAGGACCAGGGGGATGACCAGCCCGATGCAGGACGCGAGGACCGCCACGAACGCCGCGGTGAACAGCCGCGCCCGCACCGGCCGGACGAACGGCCACAGCCGCAGCAGGGAGCGCACGGCGGATCGCCGGGGCGCCGGCGGCTGTCCGGCGGCCGGGGCGCCGGCAGGTCTGCCGGGCTGCTGACTCGTCACCTTCGCTGTATCGGACATCAGCACCGAGAGTACGGCTCGCCACTGACATCACTCACCGGGTTTTCGGCGCAACGCCCGGAGCCGGTGGGGGAACCGCCGCGTCGGCCCCCACCGCGCGCCGCGTCAGTCCGCCACCACGCGCAGCAGCAGCACCGACCGCTCCGGGGCGGTGAGCCGGGTGCCGGCGCGCAGCGTGGTCCCGGGCGGCTCGTCCTGGTCCTCGCGGGAGGTGTCGACGACCAGTTCGTACGCGTCGGCCCAGGGCGGACCCGGAAGGGTGAAGCCGGCCGGGCGGTGGCCGGTGTGCAGCACGGCGAGGAAGCTGTCGTCGGTGACCGGGCGGCCCTCCGGGTCGCGCTGCGGGATGTCGGTGCCGGAGAGGTACATGCCGAGCGCGGAGGTGGGCGCGTACCAGTCCGGTTCGGTCATCTCGGTGCCGCGCGGGGTGAACCAGGCCAGGTCGCGCAGCCCGTCGGGCCGTTGCGGGCGGCCGGAGAAGAACGCGCGGCGGCGCAGTACGGGGTGGTCGCGGCGCAGCGCCACCAGCCGGGACGCGAGGGTGGCCAGGGCCCGCCAGCCCGGGTCCCCGAGGAGCGACCAGTCCACCCAACTGGTCGTGTCGTCCTGGCAGTAGGCGTTGTTGTTGCCGCCCTGCGTACGGCCCATCTCGTCGCCCGCGACCAGCATGGGCACCCCGGTGGACAGCAGCAGGGTGGTGATCATGTTGCGCAGCTGGCGGCGGCGCAGCGCCCGTACGGCCCCGTCGTTGGTCTCGCCCTCCGCGCCGCAGTTCCAGGCGCGGTTGCCGTCGGTGCCGTCGCGGTTGCCCTCGCCGTTGGCCGCGTTGTGTTTGTGCTCGTAGGAGACCAGGTCGCGCAGGGTGAAGCCGTCGTGCGAGGTGATGAAGTTGACCGAGGCGTACGGGCGCCGGCCGCCCCACGCGTACAGGTCGCTGGACCCGGAGAGCCGGTAGCCCAGGTCCCGCAGGTCCGGGTGGGCGCCGCGCCAGAAGTCGCGCACGGTGTCGCGGTAGCGGTCGTTCCACTCCGTCCACAGCGGCGGGAAGGCGCCCACCTGGTAGCCGCCGGAGCCGACGTCCCACGGCTCGGCGATCAGCTTGACGCGGCGCAGCACCGGGTCCTGCGCGATCACCGCCAGGAACGGCGAGAGCATGTCCACGTCGTGCATGGAGCGGGCCAGCGCCGCCGCGAGGTCGAAGCGGAAGCCGTCCACGCCCATCTCGGTGACCCAGTAGCGCAGCGAATCGGTGATCAGCCGCAGCACGTTGGGCTGGACGACGTGCAGGGTGTTGCCGCAGCCCGTGTAGTCGGCGTAGCGGCGGCTGCCGTCCGCCAGCCGGTAGTAGCCGCGGTTGTCGATGCCGCGGAAGGACAGGGTGGGACCCAGCTCGCCCGCCTCGGCCGTGTGGTTGTAGACCACGTCGAGGACGACCTCGATACCGGCGTCGTGCAGGGCCCGTACCATCCGCTTGAACTCGCCGACCTGCTGGCCGCGGGTCCCGGAGGCGGCGTAGGCGGCGTGCGGCGCGAAGTAGCCGATGGAGTTGTAGCCCCAGTAGTTGCGCAGGCCGCGGCGGAGCAGGTGGTCCTCGTGGGCGAACTGGTGCACCGGCATCAGCTCGACGGCGGTCACACCGAGGCGGGTGAGGTGGGATATCGCGGCGGGGTGCGCGAGGCCCGCGTACGTGCCGCGCAGCTCCTCGGGGATGTCCGGATGGAGCATCGTGAAGCCGCGGACGTGCATCTCGTACAGGACGGTGTCGGACCAGGGCGTCTTGGGCCGCCGGTCGTCCATCCACTCGTCGCCGCCGTCCTCCGGGTCCTCGTCGCCGACGACCACGCCCTTGGGGACGTACGGGGCCGAGTCGCGGTCGTCGCGCACGGTGTCGGCGACGTGCTGCTGCGGCCAGTCACGGACGTGCCCGTACACCTCGGCGGGCAGCGTGAACTCGCCGTCGACGGCGCGCGCGTACGGGTCCAGGAGCAGCTTGGCCGGGTTCCAGCGGGCACCGGTCCACGGGTCCCAGCGGCCGTGCACCCGGTAGCCGTAGCGCACGCCCGGCCGCACGCCGGGCAGGAAGCCGTGCCAGATCTCGTGTGTCAGCTCGGTGAGGGCGTGCCGGGTCTCGCGCCCCTCGTCGTCGAAGAGGCACACCTCGACGGATTCCGCGCCGCCCGCCCACAGGGCGAAGTTGGTGCCCGCCACGCCGTCGGGGCCCGTACGGCAGCGGGCCCCGAGAGGCTGCGGGCTGCCGGGGCGCACCGGCGCGGGCGGCGGCCCGGCCTGGGCTCGCGGGCCCGGCGCGGTGGCGGGGCCGGGCAGCCGGGCGAGGGGTACGCGGACCCGGTGGCCGTTGACGGGGGAGGCGCCGTTGCCGGGTTCCGTGCCGTCCGCCGCGTCCGGGGACGGGCCCGGTGCGGCGTCCCCCTCCGTGTTCGTGGGCGGCGCCGTGGGCCCGGGGCCGCCGTGCTCGCGCTGCCCGCTCCGGCCGCCGTCCTCGCCCCGCACGTCCGGTACCGACTCCTGTTCGGGTGCGCTCGACACAGGCCAGCCTCCCGCGGCTCATGGCTCGGTCGGACGGCCCGCGCGCGGCGTCCCGGCGGCGCGTGGGCCCGTCCTCCCCTGTGTTCTTCCCGCAACGGGCCGCCGCCTCACGTTTCCTCCGCGCCGGGGGGCTCGTTGATCTGTACGTGACCTATCGCGGCGTGACATATCAGGACATGGGGCAACGGGTCCTCGTAAGGCGGCCTCCTGGGCGGGCAACTTCCGTACCGGTGCCTCCCGTACGGCGGACCCCGTCCGGGGGCCGCCGCCCGGTCCGGCTGCCCCTCGGGAGCCGGGGTGCGTCCTCCGTGACGGCCGTCACCGTCGCCGTCCTCACGGCGGCCGTGGCCCTGGCGGGCTGCGGGCTTCCCGAGGCGATGACCGGCGGCAAGCCGCCGTCGCCCAAGGAGGCGATCCGGGTCACCCCGGGCGACGGCGCGAAGGACGTACGGGCCACGGACCGCATCGCGGTACAGGTGCCGGACGGGCGGCTGGAGCGGGTCGCGGTCAGCCGCATCGAGGACGACGGCAGTACGCCGGTGCCGGGCCGGATCGACCCGGACGGGCTGAGCTGGCGTCCCTCCGGGAAGGCGCCGCTGAAGCCGGCCGCCCGCTACACGGTGGACGCGGTGGCGCTGGACGGGCACGGCCGCCGGACCGCCCGGCACACCACCTTCACCACGTACGTGCCGCCGCACCGCCTCGTCGGCTTCTTCGCGCCCGAGCACGGCGCCACCGTCGGCACCGGCATGATCGTCTCGCTGGAGTTCAACCGTCCGGTCACCGACCGCGCGGCCGTCGAGCGCGCCGTCTCGGTCGCCGCCCGGCCCGCCGCCGAGGTCGCCGCGCACTGGTTCGGCGCGCGCCGCCTGGACTTCCGGCCGCGCGCCCGGTGGCGCCCCGGTACGCGGGTGACGATGGACCTGCGGCTGCGCGGCGTGCGGGCGGCGCCCGGCGTACTGGGCACCCAGCGCAAGACCGTCCGGTTCAGGATCGGCCGGGATCAGACCAGCCGGGTTGACGCGGCGGCGCACACGATGACGGTCTCGCGCGGCGGCCGGCGCCTGGCCACGCTCCCGGTGACCGCGGGCAGCCTCACCAGCCCCACGTACAACGGGCGGATGGTGATCCTGGAGCGGCACCCGGTGACCCGCATGGACGGCGACACGGTGGGCTTCGGCGGCGAGTACGACATCCCGGACGTGCCGCACGCGCTGCGCCTGACCACTTCGGGGACGTTCCTGCACGGCAACTACTGGGCGCCCCCGCGTACCTTCGGCGGCACCAACACGAGCCACGGCTGCATCGGGCTGCGCGACACCCAGGGCGGCGGACCGGACACCCCGGCCGGCTGGTTCTACGACCGGTCGCTGGTCGGGGACGTCGTGGAGGTCGTGAACTCCCGGGACCGGGTGGTCGCGCCGGACAACGGGCTCGGTGGCTGGAACATGCCGTGGCAGGAGTGGCGCGCGGGCTCCGCGCTGCGCTAGAGGGCCCGGGCCACGAGGACGGTTCCGGCCGACTTCGGGGCGAACCGGACTCCCTTTCGTGCGATCCCGCCCCACGCATACCACTTGAGGCCGAACGGTGACATCGCCGGGTGAAGCCACTGTCAGTGGGGTGTGGTTATCTATCGGCTGAGCGTGCGTGGGTAGGTATGCGCGTACGGGGGATTGCGGGCCGGGCGAGGGAACAAAGGGGCCAGTCGTGAACGTGCAGCAGGGGCAGCCGGCGCCGGGGGCGCGGCGGACAGGGCCGCCGGGGAGCAGCGGGGCGCTCGCACTGCTGCTGTCGGCGCTGCTGATACTGGTCACCGCCTGCGGAGGCGGTGACGACGGCAAGCGGGGCGGCACCGACCCGGACAAACAGCCCTCGCAGGCCGGCGTGACGATCACGCCGGGCGACGGCGCGAAGGACGTCGCCACCGACGGCGCCCTGAAGGTGAGCGTCTCGCGGGGTCGGCTGACCTCGGTCAAGGTCCAGGACGACAAGGGCAACGCGGTCGCGGGGAAGGTGAGCGGCGGCTCGGTCTGGCAGCCCACCGGCAAGCTGCGCGCCGCCACGACGTACAAGGTCGACGCCGTCGCGGTCGACGACCAGCTGCGCGAGTCCGCCCGGCACGCGACGTTCACCACCCTCGTGCCCAAGAACACCTTCGTCGGCCGGTACACCCCGGAGGACGGCCAGACCGTCGGCGTCGGCATGCCGGTCTCGGTGAACTTCACCCGGGGGATAACCGACCCCGAGCGCATCGAGAAGGGCATCAAGGTCACGGCCGAGCCCTCGGTGCCGATCGTGGGCCACTGGTTCGGCAACGACCGCCTGGACTTCCGCCCCGAGAAGTACTGGGCGCCCGGCACCAAGGTCACGCTCGACATCGACCTCAAGGGCGTCGAGGGGCGCCCCGGCGTCTACGGCACGCAGGCCAAGCACATATCCTTCACGGTCGGCCGCAGCCAGGTGAGCACGGTCGACGTCAAGGCGAAGGAGATGTCCGTCGTCCGCGACGGCAAGAAGATCAAGACGATTCCGGTCACCGCCGGCGGGCCGGGCACCGAGACGTACAACGGCCAGATGGTGATCAGCGAGAAGCACGAGGTCACCAGGATGAACGGGGAAACCGTCGGCTTCGGCGGCGAGTACGACATCGCGGACGTGCCGCACGCCATGCGCCTGAGCACCTCCGGCACGTTCATCCACGGCAACTACTGGTCCGGCAGGTCGACGTTCGGCGCCCGCAACGCCAGCCATGGCTGCGTCGGCCTGTACGACCAGCGCGGCGGCGGCGACAGCTCGACCCCGGCCGCCTGGTTCTACGCCAACTCGCTGATCGGCGACGTGGTCACGGTCGAGAACTCCCACGACGAGACGATCGCTCCCGACAACGGCCTCAACGTGTGGAACATGTCCTGGGACAAGTGGCGCTCGGGCAGCCGGTAGGCGCGGGGCCCGCGGCGGGCGGCCGGGCCGGTTGACCGAAGGGCGCCGGTCCGCCCCGCGTTAACGACGGCTAACCTGCCCTCATGACTGTGAACTTCGAGGTCGCCGAGGGCGTCGGCACCATCCGCCTGGACCGCCCGCCGATGAACGCGCTGGACGTCGCCACCCAGGACCGGCTGCGCGAGCTGGCCGAGGAGGCCACCCGCCGCGACGACGTGCGCGCCGTCGTCGTCTGGGGCGGCGAGAAGGTGTTCGCGGCCGGCGCGGACATCAAGGAGATGCAGAACATGGACCACGCGTCCATGATCGAGCGCTCCAAGGCCCTGCAGGACTCCTTCACCGCCGTGGCCCGCATCCCCAAGCCGGTGGTCGCCGCCGTCACCGGGTACGCGCTCGGCGGCGGCTGCGAGCTGGCGCTGTGCGCCGACTTCCGGATCGCCGCCGACAACGCCAAGCTCGGCCAGCCGGAGATCCTGCTCGGCCTGATCCCGGGCGCCGGCGGCACCCAGCGGCTGGCCCGGCTCGTCGGCCCGTCCAAGGCCAAGGACCTGATCTTCACGGGCCGCCAGGTGCGGGCCGACGAGGCGCTGTCCCTCGGGCTGGTGGACCGGGTCGTGCCCGCCGCCGAGGTCTACGAGCAGGCGCACGCCTGGGCGGCCCGGCTCGCGGCCGGCCCCGCCATCGCGCTGCGGGCCGCGAAGGAGGCCGTCGACGCGGGCCTGGAGACCGACATCGACACCGGTCTGACGATCGAACGCACGTGGTTCGCGGGCCTCTTCGCCACCGAGGACCGGGAGACCGGGATGCGCAGCTTCGTCGAGGAGGGGCCGGGCAAGGCCAAGTTCCGCTGAGGCGGAAGGTGTTGGCGGGGCTTCTGAGGTTTGGCCGGTTGTCGATGCCTCATGTGGGCGAATTGCGGAAACCGCTGTCATGCCCCACGGGAGCCCCGTCCACGGCTCCCGATGATCGGTTAGAAACATGAAGTCACCGCAGGTCAGCGTGGATTCGGCCGGGCATCCCCTGCCGTCGGCATATGCCGCGGCAGGGTGTCGAAACCGGCTGTACCGGGCGGAGCATTCCACCGGTTCCGCCCCCGTGACGCCCCGGTAACGGCCATGATGGGGGCATGGCGGGCCTCGAAGGAACGGAGCAGCCGCGGCCGCGGAGCGGCTCGGCCGCCGCACGCTGGGGACTTCCCGGAGATCTCCCCGGTGCGGGCGCGGAGGGCGGCCCGTCCGACGACGATCTCGCCGCCAAGGCACTGGAGTTGGTGGGCGACCCCACCCTGGAGGAGGTGCGGCTGCCCTCGCGCCCCGAATCCGCCCTCACCGCCCGCCGGCTGACCCAGTCCGTGCTCGTCAAGCGCTGGAACCTCTCCCCCCAGCTCGCCGAGCACGCCGTGCTCCTGGTATCCGAACTGGTCGGCAACGCCGTCCGGCACACCGGCGCGCGCACCTTCGGCCTGCGGATGCTCCGCCGCCGTGGCTGGATCCGTATCGAGGTCCGCGATCCGTCCCGCGGTCTGCCCTGTCTGATGCCGGTCCATGAGATGGACATCAGCGGCCGCGGTCTCTTCCTCGTCGACAAGCTCTCCGACCGCTGGGGCGTGGACCTGCTGCCGCGCGGCAAGACCACCTGGTTCGAGATGCGGGTCATCGACCGCTGAGCGCCCGCCGGGCCGCTTCGCCCGTGCCGTGAACGCGACTGGGGCCTGCCCGCTGTGTGCGCGGGTGAGGCCCCAGTGTCGACCGCCGGCGGGCGAAAGGGGTGTACCCGCGGGGTCTGGACGACCTGGCCCGGGTCAATGGGGGGTCGCTGGACCGACTATGGCAGGCCGGTCGTGACCTTGCCAAAACGGCATTCGTGGACAAAATAGGGCACTTATTGACGAAGTGCTGGATGATCAAAGGTGAGCTAGGACACCAGCCTTGCATTTAGCGGTTAGGTAATCGATTCCTTCGATGGTTATGCGGTCAAGATCGTGGGCTATGCACGCAACTCGATGGCGGGGCGGAACGGCCGGTAGCGGGACGCCGGGCCCGCGGTCCGTAGGATGGGCGGCTCACACCGGCACAACCCGGCGCGGGCCCGGGAGAGGGAAGCGGAAGGAGACCACGGCATGGAACGCGTACGCCGCTCGGCCGCCGCGACCCTGCTGCTCCTGCTCGCCGTCACCTTCGCCCCGCTGCTGTGCCGGGTGGGCGGCGTCCAGCCGGCACCGACGCTGCCGGCCGCCGCGGCGCAGGCCGTGACACAGACCGCGGCGCAGGCGCCCGACGGCGCCGCGACCGGCGGCCCGCGTCACGCCGTCGCCAAGACCGGCGACCCGGCCCCGCGCCACGCCGTCGCCCAGGCGCCGAAGAAGTGCTCCGGGCAGCACGCCCCCAGCCAG
This sequence comes from Streptomyces sp. NPDC059788, assembly GCF_042732265.1. Classification (NCBI taxonomy): domain Bacteria; kingdom Bacillati; phylum Actinomycetota; class Actinomycetes; order Kitasatosporales; family Streptomycetaceae; genus Streptomyces; species Streptomyces sp. NPDC059788. The sequence goes on from NZ_JBHWHY010000028.1 coordinate 53,766, forward strand.
AACGAGTCGGTCCCGGTGCCCACCCCGAACCGCGGCGAGCCGCTGGCGCCCGCCGCCCCCGCCCCCGCACCGCTCGCGGCCGACGCCCCCGCCTGCTTCGGCCTCGCCCGCCCGCCCACCGGAACTGCGCCCGCCACCGATCACACCGCGCTCCTGCCCGTACTGCGGATTTAGGCCGCTGCCCGTACACACGGCCCGACCTCCTGTTCATCCCGGTACGTCTGGAGCATCCCCATGCCCACTTCCTCGTCATCCGCTTCACCCACCCGCAAGATCGCCGCCATCGGTGCCGTCCTCGCCCTGGTCGTGGCGCTCGTCGCCATCGGCATCGCCGTCGGCAAGGCCGTCGAAGGCGATGCCGACAGCGCCGCGGACACCCCCGGCGCCGCCGCCTCCGTCTCTCCCCAGGAGGACGACGGCCAGCAGAAGCTGTACGACCAGCTCGCGCAGCAGACCAGCCGGCGCACGGACGGCGATCCGCTCGCCGTCGGCAAGAAGGACGCCCCGGTCGTCCTCGTCGAGTACGCCGACTACCAGTGCTCGTTCTGCGGGCGCTTCACCCGGGAGACCCAGCCCGAGCTGATCAAGAAGTTCGTGGACGACGGCACCCTGCGCATCGAGTTCCGCAACTTCACCATCTACGGCGCCGACTCGGAGCGGGCCGCCCGCGCCTCATGGGCCGCGGGGCAGCAGGGCAGGTTCTGGCAGATGCACGACGAGCTGTACGCCAAGACCAACAAGGGCAGCGCACTCGCCGAGGACAAGCTCGTCGAGATGGCCCGCAAGAGCGGCGTGAGCGACCTCGACACGTTCCGCACCGACCTCAAGAGCCCCGCTGCCGCCGCCGCCCTGAAGAAGGACCAGAACGAGGGCTACGGGATCGGCGTGCAGTCCACGCCGTCCTTCCTCGTCAACGGCCGCCCCATCGCGGGCGCCCAGCCCACCGCCGTCTTCGAGCAGGCGGTCGGCCAGGCCGCCGAGCAGGCGAAGAAGGCCGGGAAGTCCGGCGGCGCGGAGAAGGGCCAGGGTTCCGGCAAGGCGGAGGAGCAGGCGAAGTGACCGACATCGGCTACCTCGCCGCCTTCCTCGGCGGCGCCCTCGCCCTGCTCAGCCCGTGCAGCGCGCTGCTGCTGCCCGCCTTCTTCGCCTACTCCCTCTCCCACCCCGGCCGGCTGCTCGCCCGTACCGGCGTGTTCTACCTGGGCCTCGCCACCACGCTGGTTCCGCTCGGCGCGGCCAGCACGGCCGCCAGCCGGCTGTTCAACGGCCACCGCGACCTGCTCGTCGCCATCGGCGGCTGGGTGGTGATCGCGATGGGCGTCGCCCAGATCCTCGGCCTGGGCTTCGCCTTCAAGCGCGCCCAGCAGGCGGCGGCCCGGATCACCCCGCGCTCGGCCCTGTCGACGTTCCTGCTGGGCTGCGTCTACGGCCTCGCGGGCTTCTGCGCCGGGCCGATCCTGGGCGCGGTGCTGACGGTCACGGCGGTCAGCGGCTCACCGGTCTACGGCGCCTCCATGCTCGCGGTGTACGCGCTCGGCATGGCCCTGCCGCTGTTCGTGCTGGCGCTGCTCTGGGACCGGTTCTCGCTGGGCAGCCGGGGCTGGCTGCGCGGCCGGGAATTCACCGTCGGAAAGCTGCGGCTGCACACCACCTCCTTGCTCTCCGGCCTGTTCTTCATCGGAATCGGCATCCTCTTCCTCACGTTCAACGGCACCAGCGCGCTGCCCGGAATCCTCGACCCGGACGCGGAGATCCGCGTCGAGGAATGGGCCACCCGGATCGGCAATTCCGTACCGGATTTCGTCCTGGTCGCCCTGGTCGCGCTCGTCGTGGCGGCGGTGCTGGGACGTATCGCGCTGCGTCCGGAAAAGAAGCGGGAGGACTGAGGCGACGCGGCCCCCGAAGCCGCCGGGCGACCGGCGGCGCGCAGGGGGCCATCCGGCTCACGGGCGGCCCGGCTCCCGCACACGGTGCGGGATGTCGGACCGCCCGTACGCATTCGAGGCGCTATTTTCCCCAGCCATGGACACCCTCGTCTTCGCCGGTCTGCTGGTCGCGCTCCTGGCGGTCGTGGGCAACAAGAGCCGCGCCGTGGTCCTCGGGTGGTGGTGGCTGATACTCGCCGCGACGCTCGCCCTGCTGGCGCACCACATCACCAGCAGTCTGGCCCTCTCCTTGAATTACTGAACCGCCCCGTCCCTGAATCACCGGCCCGATAAATCCGGGGGGCGCCGCATTCCGTCCGGCCCTTTCCGCTTCCGCCGCCTGCGGCCTGTCCGCTGCTTCTGACGTCCGGAGTTGCCAGCTTCCATGAGCGCACCGCCCCTCGCCGGCCTGGAACCGGGACCGCCCGCGGTCGTGGCCCGCGGCCAGTACTGGTTCGCCTGCCTCTTCGTCATCGGCTGGACCGGCATCGTCTGCGGCGGCCTCTACTACCAGTTCGTGCGGTGGGAGTATCCGTGCCCGCTGTGCGTCATCCAGCGGATGTTCATGATGCTGGCGTTCCTGGGGCCCGCGTACATCGTGCGGCAGGGCCTGAACGGCACGGTCGCACGCCGCGACTGCCTCATGGGCTGGGGCCTGGCCCTGATCGGCTGCGTCGCCGGGTCCTTCGCCGCCTGGCGGCAGACGATGCTGCACGTGCTGCCCGGCGACCACGGATACGGCAGCGAGCTGCTCGGCCTGCACCTCTACGTCTGGGCGTGGCTCCTCTTCCAGGCGTCCGTCGTCGCCATCGGCGTGGTCATGGCGTTCGCGTACGGCACCGCGGCCGACCGGCGGGTGCCGGCCTCGGGGCCGTACCGCGCCGTCGGGCGCTTCGCCCTGGCGTTCGCCGTGCTGGTCGTCGCGGTCAATGCCGTCGCCGTCCTCCTCGAAGAGGGCTTCCACTGGTTCCTGCCGGACAACCCCGTCCGCTACGAGTTCTTCTACGACCTCGGCTTCCTGGACTAGGCAGGCGGGGGCCCGGCGCCTGCCGGGGCGGGCCCCCGCCCCGGCAAGCGTGCGCGGCGTCAGGCGCTGCGGCGCAAGGAGTGCTCCTGCCGGTCCCAGTGGTACGGCTGGTGCGGGCGGGCGTCCGCACGGCGACGGCGGTCGTTGCACAGCAGGCACTTGCCGTACCCCGGAGGCAGCGGGTCCTCGGGGTCGCCGTACAGCGGGTCGACCGCGCCGTGCGGATGTATGGCGCAGCCGGTCGGCCCGGTCAGCGTGCTGAGCGAGCTGGCGGCGGTCAGCGCCTGCCGCAGGACGTCGACGAGCTGGTCGGCGTCCCGCCGGGTGGGCGCCGCCTGGAGGGAGGAGGCGATGTCGGATGCGGTCGTCAGCGCGGTCTGGAGTTCGCGCAGGTCTGCGTAACCCATGCTCCGGAGCGTAGAGGCCCCCACTGACAGTTGATCTTCCGATCGCATTTCACGGCTTCGCATGACCCATCCATGCCCGCCGCGGACCACGATTGTGCACACCCGCGGTGACCGTCCCCTTGCCGGAGCATGACAGGTGTCACCCTGGCCGCCGGACGCGAAGACGGTGCGGGCCCGCCCGGAAGCGGCCCCGCACCGTCTCGGCAAACCAGCCGGTCCCCGGCGCGGCCCTGAGCGGACCCCGCTCAGGGCGCGGTCGGCAGCTCCCGCTTGTGGGCCGTGGCGTGGTACCGGCGGACGATCGACTCGTACGCCTTCTCGCCGACCGGCTTGCCCTCCAGGAAGTCGTCGATGTCGTCGTACGTGACGCCGAGCGCGTCCTCGTCCGGCTTGCCCGGGTCCAGCGTCTCCAGATCGGCGGTCGGCACCTTGTGGACCAGCTCGGCGGGGGCGCCCAGCGCGTCGGCGAGGGCCCGTACCCGGCGCTTGGTCAGGCCCGTGAGCGGCACCACGTCCGCCGCGCCGTCGCCGTACTTGGTGAAGAAGCCGGAGACCGCCTCGGCGGCGTGGTCGGTGCCGACGACCAGGCCGTCCTGGGCGCCCGCGACCGCGTACTGCGCGATCATCCGCTGCCGGGCCTTGATGTTGCCCTGGACGAAGTCCTGGTGCCGCTCGTCCCGGAAGGTGACCCCGCCGGCCAGCGCCGCCTCCAGGGCCGCGTCGCTCGCCGGGCGGATGTCGACGGTCAGCAGCTGGTCGGGCTTGATCACGTCGAGCGCCCGCTGCGCGTCGTGCTCGTCGGCCTGGACCCCGTACGGCAGCCGCATCGCGTAGAACGTGGCGTCGTGCCCCGCGTCACGGGCCCGCTCCACCGCCAGCTGGCACAGCCGGCCGGCGGTGGTGGAGTCCACGCCGCCGCTGATGCCCAGGACGAGCGCGCGCAGGCCCGTGGACGTCAGCCGCTCCGTGAGGAAGGCCACTCGGCGTTCGATCTCCGCCTGGACGTCGAACGACGCGGACACCTGGAGGTCCCGGGCGATCTCCTGCTGCTGGGACGTGGACGCCGGGTCGGTCACGGCTGCTCCTTCGGACGGGGGACCAGCGTGGCACGCGGTGTGCGCGGTGCTGGTGCGGACAGGACAAGACTCTATGACGGAGTCGCCCAGTCCTTGAGAGCGGCCCGGTCCGGGAAGTCGGCCACGTCCTTGTCCAGCGGCCGGTCCGTGTACTGGTGGATGCGCCACGCCGCCTTGATGCGCGGGTGCCCGGCCGAGACGTAGTCGGCGATCCACAGGCCGTCGGCGGCGTAGGACGTCGTGTCGTGGTTGAGCCAGAAGTCGCGGTTGCAGTACAGGAGCACCCGGTGCGAGGGCCGCAGCCGTTTGACCTCCTTCAGGAACTGGTCCTTCTGCGCGTTGCTCGCGTACGTGCCGCCGCCGGTGCGCTCCCAGTCGGCCGCCAGCAGGTCGCCTTCCACGGACGCGCACTTGTCGACGAAGTACTTCGCCTGGGCCGCGATGTTGCCCGGCCACAGGAAGTGGTAGAAGCCCACCACGCAGCCCGCCTTGCGGGCCTTGGCCGCCTGCGCGCTCTGTTGCGGGTTCACGTACGAGCGGCCCTCCGTGGCCTTGATGATGACGAAGTCCAGACCGGTCGCCGAGTACGAGGGGTTGTGGGAGCTGACGTCGACGCCATGCAGCATGTGCGGCCTCCTGCCGACCGAAAACGATCGATTACGATGCGTCACGTGGTGTTATCAGCAGTTCAACATGTCCACGGCATCCCGCGCCAGAGCCCGGCGGCGAACTTCCGCTGATCAACGCGTTGTTAGGGGGAGCGCGGCCGCGGTTGACGTTCTTCGACCGGGGATGATCGGCCGGCGATCCGGTAGCGATACGTAGGCCCCGGCGCCCCGGAGCGGGAGAGGGGGCGCGCGGTCCGGCCACGGAAGGGGCGCGCGTCGGCCAGAGAACCGCCGGGGTTCGGCCAGACCGTGCGCCCCCATGTTTCGGCCGCCCCTGATCGTGCGCGGCGCAGCCGGACGGAACGCCCCGGGCGGGGTCTGTACGATCGCCCAGAAAGCTGCCTCCGGCACATCCATCCGGCATGAACCATCTCTGACCTTGGCAGACTTGCCGGATGACGCACGCCGTACGACTGGCCGGGGGCGGCCGCCCGGTCAGATCCTCCCGGGCCCGGCCGACCCCCCCTGCACCCGCGCCTGCGCCGGTGACCCCGTGACCACGTCCGAAAGCCGCCCCAACCGCCCGAACCGCCCGAACGCGCCCACCCCGCTCCTCCTCGCCGCGTTCTCCGCCCTGCTGCTCGCCGTCATCGTCACGCTTCTCGCCGTGCACGGCTGGGCCCCGCTCGGCCCGGAGGAGACGGCGCACGCCTGGGCGGTGGCCCACCGGCCGGACGCGGCGCGCGCGGTCGCCCTCGCGGTGACGGCCACCGGCTCCGGACCCGTCCCGTACGCGCTGGCCCTCCTGGCGGGCATGCTCGCGGGACGGAACCCGCGCGAGCGCCTGCGCGCGGCCACCGCCGCCCTCGCCGTCCTCCTCCTCGGCCAAGCGGTCCGGTACGGCCTGATGGAGCTGATCGCCCGCCCGCGCCCCGAAGAGACCGACTGGGCCGCCCGCGCCACCGGCCACTCCTTCCCCTCCGGCCACTCCACGACGTCCCTGCTGGTGGCCGGCATCCTCGCGTGGGCGCTGCTGACCCGCGTCCACCGGACGCCCGCCCGCCGCCTGGCCTGCGTGCTGCTCGGCATCTGGGCGGCGGCGGTCGGTGTCACGCGCGTCCACCTCGGCGTGCACTGGCCCGGCGACGTGCTCGCGGGCTGGCTGCTGGCCACCGCCTGGCTCTCCCTCGCCCTGCACCTCGTACGGACCGGCCGCCTGCCCGTCCCACCCGCCACTGCCCCACCATCCGGCCCCCATGTCACCACTTGACCCCTAAACGATTCAGGACCTGCCCAGATGTTCGCCAAGGCGGGCATGGACCGGTACGCAGGCGAGCAACACCCCCGTGAACGCCGGTGGTTCGCGCCGCCACCCACCGGCACCGCACGTACCGCCCGCCCAGGGGGAGGCCCTTCATGGAACGACGACACCGCTGTGCGCAGGTACGCTGCCCCGCGGCACCGGCCCAGGACCCGACTCCGTGCGAAGGGCCGCACGACGCGGCCACGATCGTCTATCGGCACGGCCGGGAGGTCGCGGGCTGCGTCCACCACTGCGCCCGGGTGCTGGCCTGCCTCGAAGGCGCCCGCGTCCACCCGTTCGTTCCGGCCGGCAGTGCCATGGAGGTCTACCTGCGGGCCCGCGAACTACCGCCGTTCGCGTGGGAGATAGGCAAGTGAAAGGCCGAACGCGCAGGCCGGCGGGCGTTGTCAGTGCCTGGCCGTAGTGTGCTCGCATGACGACGAACGGGGAAGCGGACGCCGGTACCGGCACCGCACGACAGCGGACGGCCGAGGGCGGGCCCGGCGTCCAGCCGTACTACGCACAGGCCGCGGAAGCCCTGGCCGAGCGCTACGAGAGCGTCCGCTTCGAGACCGTGCACCGGAGCTTCCTGCCCCTGCTGCCCCCGGCCCCCGCCCGCGTCGCCGACATAGGCGCGGGCACGGGCCGGGACGCCGCCGCCCTGGCCGCCCTGGGCCACGACGTCCTGGCCGTCGAACCAGTACGGGAACTGCGCCGCGCCGCCCGCCGCCTGCACCCTTCCCCGGCGATCCGCTGGCTCGCCGACTCCCTCCCCGACCTGCCCCGCCTCACCGAGGAGGCCGGGACCTTCGACGCGATCCTCCTCTCCGCCGTATGGATGCACCTGGACGAACCGGAGCGCCCACGCGCCATGCGCCGCCTCCACGACCTCCTGGCCCCCGGCGGCCGCCTCTTCCTCTCCCTGCGCCACGGCCCGCCCCCGGCAAACCGCCGGATGTACGACATCCCCGCCCCCGAAACCCTCACCCTCGCCCGGCAACACGGCCTCCACCCCCTCCACCACCTCGACGAAGACGTCGACCATCTGGGCCGCGACAACATCCACTGGTCCAGCCTGGCCTTCGAAAAGAGCCGGCCATGACCACAGACGACTTCTACGCGACCGCGCCGTCCGCCCGCACGTCCTGGCGCCTGGCCATCCTGATGGGCCGCAACGCCCGCACCTACAAATTCGCCCTCGGCAACGCCCCTCCCGACCGTCTGCTGGACCCCGCGGAACGGCCGATACAGAAGACGATCATGGCCAAGCTCCATCACCACGGTGGGGCTGGCATGCCGCACCGCTTCTACGAGCTGACCGGCAGCCCGCGCAGCAGGACGGTGCTGCTCAGCTCCGCTCTCGGCCGGGTGGCCCGGTCGTACGGGCTCGACGGGCTCCGCGCGGAGCTGGACGCCCGCTGGAGCATCGTGGAGAACAGCTTCGCGACCGGCATAGGCCGAAGCCTGATCGAGGACGGCGTCCGCGTGGACCGGGAGACCCTCCACCTGACGGACCGGCGCCGACGCCACCGGGTGACCGGTGTCGCCGAGGCCGTGGCCGGGTTCCAGCACGGACGCTGCCACATCTGCGACGAGCCCGTGGACCCCGGCGAAACCGCCGTCGACCACGTCTTCCCGTACGCCCTCATGCGGCGCTTCGGGAGCGTCGGCGGCTGGCGGGGCCCCGACCTGGACACCCTGTGGAACCTCGCCGTCGCCCACCGCAGATGCAACGGCGCGAAGAGCGACCGCATGCCCACCAAGACAGAACTGACAAGACTCGCCCGCCGCAACGAGGCGATCATGCGCTCCCCCTGGCCCCTCCGGACAACCCTGCGCCTCAGCCTGAAACCACCTGGACACCCCCACCGAATACCCAACTGGCAAACGTTCCTACGGGAGGTCGAAAAGGCCTGCGCGTAGGGGCGCCAGCCCCACGCAGCGCCCCCTGCTCAGCACACCGGGTCAGTTACGTACTGCCCAGACGGCCCCAACCACGGCGGCGGGACAGCCGCCCACGGCCCCCCACCCACCGGACAGTCAGCGCACAACGCGTACCCCCACCGGCCGATAGGCGCAACACGCGCACCCCCACCGGCCGGAAGTCAAGCCCCGGCTCACCGACCCCCGGCCCCCGGAAAACCGGGCCCAAAGGGCCCTCAGCACTCGATGATGTTGACCGCCAGCCCGCCCCGAGCCGTCTCCTTGTACTTGACGCTCATGTCGGCGCCGGTGTCCTTCATGGTCTTGATGACCTTGTCGAGGGAGACATGGTGGCGCCCGTCACCCCGCAGCGACATGCGCGCGGCGGTGACGGCCTTGACCGCGGCCATCCCGTTGCGCTCGATGCACGGGATCTGGACGAGGCCGCCGACCGGGTCGCAGGTCAGCCCGAGGTTGTGCTCCATGCCGATCTCGGCGGCGTTCTCGACCTGCTCGGGGGAGCCGCCGAGGACCTCGGCCAGGCCGCCGGCGGCCATCGAGCAGGCCGAGCCGACCTCGCCCTGGCAGCCGACCTCGGCGCCGGAGATGGACGCGTTCTCCTTGAAGAGCATCCCGATGGCGGAGGCGGCGAGCAGGAAGCGGACGACGCCTTCCTCGTCGGCGCCGGGCACGAAGTTGACGTAGTAGTGCAGGACGGCGGGGATGATGCCGGCCGCGCCGTTGGTGGGGGCGGTGACGACCCGGCCGCCGGCCGCGTTCTCCTCGTTGACGGCCATCGCGTAGAGCGTGGTCCACTCCATCGCGTGGGCCTCGGGGCTGCCCTCGGCCCGCAGCGCGCGAGCGCCGTTGGCGGCGCGGCGGCGGACCTTGAGGCCGCCGGGCAGGATGCCCTCGCGGGACATGCCGCGGGACACGCACGACTGCATGACCTGCCAGATCTCCAGCAGCCCGGCGCGGATCTCGTCCTCCGTGCGCCACGCCTTCTCATTTTCCAGCATGAGGGAGGCGATGGACAGGCCGGTCTCGCGGGAGAGGCGCAGCAGTTCGTCGCCGGTGCGGAAGGGGTACTTCAGCACCGTGTCGTCGAGCTTGATGCGGTCCTCGCCGACCGCGTCCTCGTCGACGACGAAGCCGCCGCCGACGGAGTAGTAGGTCTTCTCCAGCAGGGGCGCGCCGGACGCGTCGTACGCGAAGAGGGTCATGCCGTTGGCGTGGTACGGCAGGGAGCGGCGGCGGTGCAGGATCAGCTCGGTCGACTCGTCGAAGTCGATCTCGTGGTCGCTGCCTATCTCCGCGCCGAGCAGCCGCAGCCGGCCGCTCTTGCGGATGCGCTCGACCTCGTCGTCGGCCGTCTCCACGTTCACGGTGCGCGGGGAGTGGCCCTCCAGGCCGAGCAGGACGGCCTTGGGGGTGCCGTGGCCGTGGCCGGTGGCGCCGAGGGAGCCGAAGAGCTCGGCCCGGACCGCCGTCGTCTGGGCGAGCAGACCGTCCTTCTTGAGGCGCCCGACGAACATCCGGGCGGCGCGCATCGGGCCGACCGTGTGGGAGCTGGACGGGCCGATGCCGATGGAGAAGAGGTCGAAGACGGAGATGGCCACGGTGGCGGACTCCCTTGTCTGCTCGTGGTGGACGGTGGAGCAAATAGAGATATGGGGCGGGCGAAACGGAAGGTACGTTTCTGCGCCGACTGTCGAGCCTAACCCGGACGGCGCACAGACTCTCAGACGGAGGCCATCGGACGGTTGTCCTCCGGGGCAACGGCAGAAGACGCAGCGGAGCCGGTCCCGGTGTCGAGCACGGCGTCGGTGCCGGTCAGACCGGTCGTGTGGGCCCGGACCCCGGCGCGTACGGCCCAGAAGTAGAAGGCGACGGCGGAGAGCGCGACGAGGGCGATGTCCAGGCCGCCGGGGATGACGCCGTGACCGCCGAAGTCCGGGCTGCCGAGCGCGGACACCGCGGACATCCAGACCAGGAAGCCGACCAGCCACCAGGCGGGCGCGAACTGCCGCCGCAGGTCCGTCTCACCGCGGCGGCGCAGCACCACCGCCGCGATCGGCGCGGCCACCAGCGTCAGCAGCGCGACCTTGCCGGTGTCCGGCCACTTCGACCAGTACAGCGCGCACGCCGCGAAGGCGAAGGTGACGGGGCACAGCACCGCGGCCGCGGGCAGCCGGAACGGGCGCGGCAGATCCGGCCTGGTCCGCCGGAAGACGCCGACCGCGATCGGGCCGATGAGGTAGGAGATGACCATGGCGGCCGAGATCACACTGGCCAGCGCGTTCCAGCTGTGGCCGACGGTGATCAGCAGCAGCACCGAGAAGCCGAGGTTGAGCCACATCGCGGGGCGGGCGGTCCCGTAGCGCGGGTGCACGGCGGCCAGCTTCCTGGGGAAGAAGCCGGTCTCGGCGAGGTTCTGGACCATGTACGCGGCCGACGCGACGTTGGCGATGTTGGAGCCGGCCGGCGAGATGAAGGCGCCGAACTGGAGCATCGTGACGACCCAGTGCAGCATCAGGATCTTGGCCAGGTCGGCGAAGGGCGAGTTGAGGTTCACGCCGTGCCAGCCGCCGGCCTGCGCCAGCTGCTCCGGCGGCACGGCGCCGAGGAAGGCGGTCTGGAGGGCGAGGTAGATCACCAGGCCCAGCGAGAGCGCGCCGACCAGCGCGACGGGGATGGCCCGGCCGGGGTTCTTCGCGGCGCCGCCGAGGTTGACCACGGCCTGGAAGCCGTTGAAGGCGAAGACCACGCCGCAGGTGGTCACGGCGGTGAGCACGGCGGGCCAGCCGTACGGGGCGAAGCCGCCGTGCGCGGTGAAGTTCGAGGTGTGGAAGCCGGAGGCGATCAGCGCGGCCACGGCGAGTACCGGGATGGCGAACTTGACCAGGGTCAGGACGGTGTTGGCGCGGGCCAGCAGCTGGACCGACCAGTAGCAGGTCAGCCACAGGACGAAGGTCAGCAGCAGCGCGACACCGCTCCCGGCCGGGGTCAGCTGGTTGGTGGCCGGGTCGACCAGGCCATGGGCCCAGCCGAAGCCCCAGGAGGACATGTACTGGGTGGCGGCGATGGACTCGATCGGGATCAGCGAGGCGACCGCGATCCACACCGCCCAGCCGGTCAGGAAGCCCAGCACGGGGCCGTGCGAGAGGTGGCCGTAGCGGGCCATGCCGCCGGGGATCGGGTACGCGGAGCCGACCTCCGCGTAGGACATCGCGATCATGCCGATGAAGACGGCGCCGATGACCCAGGCGACCAGCGCGGCGGGTCCCGCCACCTGCGCGGCGGAACCGGCACCGAAGAGCCAGCCGGAGCCGAAGATCGAACCGATGCCGATCATGGTCAGGGCGAAGAGACCGATCCCCTTGCGGTTGCCCGCGCTCATGTCCATTGCCGTACGTGTTCCGTCCTGCTGTGGTGCGAAGGGCCCCGCGTCGTTGAGGGACCGACCTCAGCCTATGTGGCGCAAAATCACCGTAAGGCGGACGGAAAAGCCGTGGGGGCCCGGGGGCCGCCCCCCCCCCCCCCCCCCCGGGGGGGGGGGGGTTAACAAAAAAAAACCCCCCCCCCCCAACACGAGGAGGGT
>NZ_JBHWHY010000028.1:65645-140883 GCF_042732265.1 Streptomyces sp. NPDC059788
GGGGGCGTCGGCCCGAGAGTGCTTCGGGACCCCATCCCTGGTTTTGTCGCCTAACTTAGAGTTTTGGCGGTCCAAACCGCCGTGGGGGTGCGGAAACCCCCCGGGGGCCCACGGCCTGTTCACCCCGCGGACACCGCCTCGGCGGCGCCTCGCGGGGCGTACTTCATGAAACGCGTCACACGGCCGCGGCGGACGCGCCGCGCAGGCGCGCTGCCGCAGGCCGGGTGGCGCGGGTCACAGCGGCGTCCGCGAGCCGGTCGCGGCGACGGCGTGGAGCCGGCGCAGCGACGGCCGCGGAGCCGGTCACAGCGACGGGTACAGCGGGTGCTTGCCGGCCAGGGTGGTCACCCGGGCCTTGAGCGCGTCGGCGTCGTACGACGGCTTGAGCGCCTCGGCGATGATGTCGGCGACCTCGCGGAAGTCCTCCGCCTGGAAACCGCGGGTGGCCAGCGCCGGGGTGCCGATCCGCAGGCCCGAGGTGACCATCGGGGGGCGCGGGTCGTTCGGGACGGCGTTGCGGTTGACCGTGATGCCGACCTCGTGGAGGCGGTCCTCGGCCTGCTGGCCGTCCAGCTCGCTGTTGCGCAGGTCCACCAGGACCAGGTGCACGTCCGTACCGCCGGACAGCACCGAGACACCGTGCTCGGTGACGTCGGACTGCGTCAGGCGCTCGGCGAGGATGCGCGCGCCGTCCAGGGTGCGCTGCTGGCGCTCCTTGAACTCCTCGCTCGCCGCGACCTTGAAGGACACCGCCTTCGCCGCGATGACGTGCTCCAGCGGGCCGCCCTGCTGGCCCGGGAAGACCGCCGAGTTGATCTTCTTGGCCAGTTCCTGGGTGGACAGGATCACGCCGCCGCGCGGACCGCCGAGGGTCTTGTGCGTGGTGGTGGTCACGACGTGGGCGTGCGGCACCGGGCTGGGGTGCAGCCCGGCCGCGACCAGGCCGGCGAAGTGCGCCATGTCGACCATCAGGTACGCGCCGACCTCGTCGGCGATCCGGCGGAACGCCGCGAAGTCCAGCTGGCGCGGGTACGCGGACCAGCCGGCCACGATCAGCTGCGGACGGGTCTCCTTGGCCAGGCGCTCGACCTCGCCCATGTCGACCTCGCCGGACTCCTCGTCGACGTGGTAGGGCACCACGTTGTAGAGCTTGCCGGAGAAGTTGATCTTCATGCCGTGGGTCAGGTGCCCGCCGTGCGCGAGGTTCAGACCCATGATCGTGTCGCCCGGCTTGAGCAGCGCGAACATCGCGGCGGCGTTGGCCTGCGCGCCGGAGTGCGGCTGCACGTTCGCCGCCTCGGCGCCGAAGAGCGCCTTGATGCGGTCGATGGCGATCCGCTCGACCACGTCGACGTGCTCGCAGCCGCCGTAGTAGCGGCGGCCCGGGTAGCCCTCGGCGTACTTGTTGGTGAGGACCGAGCCCTGGGCCTCCATGACGGCGGCCGGGGCGAAGTTCTCCGACGCGATCATTTCGAGGGTGGACTGCTGACGGTGGAGCTCGGCGTCGACGGCGGCGGCGACGTCGGGGTCGAGCTCGTGGAGGGAGCTGTTCAGAAGCGACATGACTCTTCCTGGGGTTCGCGGGGCGCACGGCCCCGCCGGGCGGCGGGTGGGCGTATCAGCCGGTGAAGGCGGTGTACTCGTCGGCCGTGAGCAGGTCGTCAGGCTCGCCGCTCACCTTCACCTTGAACAGCCAGCCACCCTCGAACGGGGCGGTGTTCACCAGCGAGGGGTCGCTCACCACGTCCTCGTTGATCTCCGTGACCTCGCCGTCGACGGGGGAGTAGAGATCGCTGACGGACTTGGTCGACTCCAGCTCACCGCAGGTCTCGCCCGCCGTGACCGTGGCACCGACCTCAGGAAGCTGCACGAAGACGACGTCGCCGAGCGCGTTCGCGGCGTGCTCGGTGATGCCGATCTTCGAGACGCCCTCCTCGGCGGCCGACAGCCACTCGTGCTCCTTGCTGTAGCGCAGCTGCTGGGGGTTGCTCATGTCTTGATTCTCCTGGATGCGGGGGCGTGCTCGGTGCGGGGGTCTTGACAGGTGAGACGGATGAGGCGCAGACACGTCACTTCTGGCGCTTGTAGAACGGCAGGGCCACGACCTCGTACGGCTCATGGGTGCCGCGGATGTCCACCGCCACACCGGCGGTGCCCGGCGCGGCGTGCGCGGCGTCCACATACGCCATGGCGACGGGCTTGCCGAGGGTGGGGGAGGGGGCGCCGGAGGTGACCTCGCCGATGACGGCGCCGTCCGGTCCCACGACCGGGTAACCGGCGCGCGGCACGCGGCGGCCCTCGGCGATCAGGCCGACCAGCTTGCGGGGCGGCTCGGTCTCGGCGCGGTCCCGGGCGGCCTCCAGGGCGGCACGGCCCACGAAGTCGCCGTCGTTCGTCGTCTTCTCGAACTTCACGACCCGGCCCAGGCCCGCGTCGAACGGGGTGGTGCCGGTGGTCAGCTCGTGCCCGTACAGCGGCATCCCCGCCTCCAGGCGCAGCGTGTCCCGGCAGGACAGGCCGCAGGGCACCAGGCCCGCGCCCTTGCCCGCCGCGGTCAGCGCCTCCCAGAGGGCGACCGCGTCCGCCGGGCGGACGAACAGCTCGAAGCCGTCCTCGCCGGTGTAGCCGGTACGGGCGATCAGCGCCGGGACGCCGGCGACGGTGCCGGGCAGCCCGGCGTAGTACTTCAGGCCGTCCAGGTCGGCGTCGGTGAGGGCCTTCAGGATGCCGGCCGACTCCGGACCCTGCACGGCGAGCAGCGCGTACGCGTCCCGGTCGTCGCGCACCTCGGCGTCGAAGCCGCTCGCGCGCTCGGTGAGCGCGTCCAGCACGACCTGGGCGTTGGAGGCGTTGGCGACGACCATGTACTCCGTCTCGCCGAGGCGGTAGACGATCAGGTCGTCCAGGATGCCGCCCTCGGCGTCGCAGATCATGGTGTAGCGGGCGCGGCCGACGGCGACGCCGCCGATGTTGCCGACCAGCGCGTGGTCCAGCAGGTCGGCGGCGCGCGGCCCGGTGACGGTGAGCTCGCCCATGTGGGAGAGGTCGAAGAGGCCGGCGCGGGTACGGACGGCGACGTGCTCGTCACGCTCGCTGCCGTAGCGCAGCGGCATGTCCCATCCGGCGAAGTCGGTCATGGTCGCGCCGAGCGCGCGGTGCGTCGCGTCCAGTGCGGTCCGGCGGGGGGCTTGGGTCATGGTGGGGCTCCCGGGCATGGGTGACAGGACGGTCTCCCCATCTGTCATCGGAACCTGAGAGGTTCACCGGAAGGCCGTCACCGGTCCCGGTTTGCACCTTGGGTGGAGCCACACCACGGCGGCCCGCTTTTCAGATCTGCCTCGCCCGCGCGGTATCGGGGCCTGAGAGATTCAAGGGAGGACTTGCTCCTTCGGCGCCCCGCCGTGACGGCCGGGGACTCTCCCGCGCGGATTCAAGCGGCCGGTATGCAGTTGGCTGAGCGTGGCACCCGTACGGCGACGCACTTGTTGGGTGTGGTCCCGCACTTGGCGCGCACATCATTGCACGGGATCGCCGGATGCAGGAGCCAAGGTCGTACCGGTGTTCGCAGTGGTGTCACGAGGCTGTCCGGGGAGTGTACGGATCGAGCGGTTTCCTTGAAGCGCATTACCTTTTCTTGACACTCTGCGGGTAAGGGGACGGAATCACCGGACCGGGAGGGGCGATCACGGTGCACAGGCAAGCCGCATTCGCGACGAGTCCGGGAGGCGTGCCCCCGGGCTGCGTCCCGGAGCCGACCCCGGCCGCGGTGCCGGGGCCCAGGCGGCTGCCGCGCGGGGTGGTCCGCCCCGGCCGGGTACGGGCCGCGGCGCCGGACGCGCCGCCGGTGGACATCGTCGACCTCCGGGACGGCCGGTCACCGCGCGCGGTGACCGGGCTGCTCTTCGTGGCGGGTGACGTGGTGGTGGTCTCCGGCCTGCCGGGCAGCGGCAAGAGCACGCTCATGCTCCGGGTGGTGCCCGCCCTCGACCTCCAGGGCGCGGCCGTGCACCGCGTCGATTCGCAGGACGTACGGGAGCGCTGGGAGCGCGGCAGGCTGCGCCGGCTGCCGTACGCGCTCTACCGGCCGCTGGTCAGGGCCGCCCACTACCTGGGACTGCGGCGGGCGCTGCGTTCAGGGCGCAGCGTGGTGGTGCACGACTGTGGCACGCTCGCCTGGGTGCGCCGCTGGCTGGCGCGCGAGGCCCGGCGCGGCGGGCGCGGCCTGCACCTGCTGCTGCTGGACGTGCCGCCCGAGGTCGCGCTCTCCGGTCAGCGTTCGCGCGGGCGGGGCGTGTCCGGCTACGCCTTCGCCCGGCACCGGCGGGCGGTGCGGCGGCTGGCCGCCCGCGCCCGGACGGCCCGGCTCCCCGCGGGCTTCACCTCGGCCGTCCTGCTGGACCGGCCGGCGGCGGGCGCGCTGCGGCGGGTCGGCTTCGAGTGAGGCCGGGCGCGCGGCCGGGACCGGTCCGCGCGCCCGGTAGGCGTCACGCCTGCCGTGCCGGATGTCGCTATATGTCCGGTACGCCGTACGTCTGACGGGCCGTACGGAAGGTCCCGTACGGCCCGTCAGGACCGGTCCTAGCTCTGGCATATCTCCCGCATCTGCGCCTCCTCCGGACGCTCGGAGCCGGGCCGATCTAGAGGCCCAGGGCCTTGACGAGCACCGTCGGCAGCGACAGCACCGAGTTGAGCAGCGCGCCGGCGCCCTGCCGCTGCGGCTGCTCCGCGCCCTGCCGCTGCGGCGCGTCGGCGGGCTGCTCCTGGCGGGTGTCCGCGGGCTGCGGCGCCGTGTCGGCGGTCGGCTGCGGGTCGCTGATCGGGGCCTTGGGCTGGGCGGCCGGCTGCTCGGCGGGCTGCTCGGCCGGCTGGTCGTCCGCGGGCGCGGCGGCCGGCTGCGCGGCGGGCTGGGCCGGCCGGTTGGTGGCCGGTGCGGCGGGCTGCTCGGCCGGCTGTGCGCCCGGCTGCTGCCGCAGGTCGCCGAGCAGCTTGTCGAGGCCCAGGATCTTGAAGATGTCCGTGACGGACCGGGAGACCGAGCCGACCACGCTCACGGCGTCGGAGGACTCGCCCGGCGCCGGGGCCCGGCGCTCGGACAGCTCGTCCACCTGTGTGCGCAGCTGCTGCGAGACCCTGCGCAGCTGGACGGTGTCGGCCGACACCGAGCGGTCGGAGTCCTTGTTCAGGACGTCGGCGAGCCGCTGCGCGTCGGCCAGGACGGTGTCCAGGTGGGTGCGCGCGGCCCTGACCTGCACGGAGTGGCCGCGGCTGTCGGCGGCCTTGTCGGCCAGCTCGGCCGAGGCGTCCGCCAGTCTGCCGATGTCGTCGACGATGACGCTCTGGTTGCGGACCGGGGGCTTGGGTTCCTCCGCCGCGGACGCGGAACCCACGGCACCGAGGGCGAGGGTGCCGACGGTGGCGGCGCTGACGAGGGCGGTGGCGGTCCGGTGCGTTGCCATCAGGAGAGATGCCTTTCTGTAGGAACGGCAGGGCAAGATCACCCTGGAGCAACCTTCGGAGCGTCGCGCACGGTCCGCAACCGCTCGCGCGCGTTCGGTGGTCATCCGGACGCACCAGGCCCCCTCCCGTCTGCTGGCGTTAGGGTCGTCGACCAGGTAAGAGCCTGTGTCCGCCCCTTGGGCCGGCCGCCAGTCACCTGGCTGGGCGTCAGGCGCGGACGCGGCGCGGTACGAAGCGGGTGGGTGGAGATGGACTTTCCGGAGCAGGGCATTCCGCAGCTGGGGTGGCCCGCCAACGAACTGGAGGAGGTGCTCGCCGCCTCGGTGGGGCACCCGGGGGCGGGCGCCCGCATCGTCGAGGTGCTGGGCCGCAGCCGTATATGGGTGCCGCTGCCCAAGGGCGGCGGCCCGGAGAGCGCCGGGCTGGGCCGGGCGGGCCTGGACCTGCCCACCGTCGAGATCGGCTCGGCCGCGTACGTCCCGGTCTTCAGCTCCGAGCAGGAGTTCCAGCGGGTGGCCGGGCCGCAGATGTCCTTCACCGTCGCCCCGGCCGCCGAGTTCGCGCGCGGCCTGCCGCCGCTGATGGGCATCGCGGTCAACCCGGAGGGCACGGTCGGCGTGCCGCTGCCGCCGGACGCGGTGGCCGCCCTGTGCCGGAGCGACCGCCCGGACCAGCCCGGCGTGCCGAGCGGCGCCCGGGTCCGGCTGTTCGAGCCGGACTGGCAGGAGGAGCCGGTGGACTTCCTGGCCGCGGCCGGACTGGAGTTCTCGGCGGCGGGCTTCGTGGTCGCCGCGCGCCGCGCGCTGGCCAGCGTCGAGGGGGACGCGCCCGCGCTGTTCGTCGGTGTCCAGGTCGACGCGGCGGCCGTCGCGCCGCACGACCCGGCCGTACGGGACGCCGTGACCGCGGCCCTCGGGCGGGCCCTCGGCGGGACGCCGCTGACCTGGCCCGTTCAACTGGTCATGCTGGACCTCGCGCAGGGCGACCCGGTCGCCGACTGGATGCTGGAGCGGGTCCGCCCCTTCTACTCCCGCGACGTCGCGTAGGGCGGGCCTTCCGCAGCACCCCGGGTCCGCGCCCCGGCCGGCCCGGAGTGCTCCTTACCGTGTCCGCAAGCGGCGTGTGCTGATCCGACCGGGGCCCGTACGCAGGCTCTAAGCTGTTGTTGCAACCGGCAGGCGTACCCCACGTGCCTGCCGACAGGAAGGGACGGACCACGTGAGCGCGGGTGCGCATCAGGGAGCGGCTGCCGGGCAGGTCGAGCAGATGCTGCAACAGGTCACGCCCGGTCGGTACGACGCCTACGAGGCGCTGCTGCAGGCGCTCGCCGCCGGTCAGGTCTGGATGCTGCTGTGGCACGGCCAGGCCGGTTCGCCCGATGCGCAGTACGGCAACATGGAGGTCGACGGGCTCGGCTACGCGCCGTGCGTGACCTCCGCCCCCGAGCTGGCCGCCAGCGGCTGGAACCGTGCCCACGAGGTCGTCTACGGCCGGGACATCGCGGCCACCCTCTTTCCCGACCGCTGGGGCCTGTGGCTGAATCCGCACGCTCCCGGCGGCGGTGTCGGCATCCCCTGGCTGGACCTGCGGCGGATCGCGGGCGGTCTGGACCGGCTGCCGGCCGGCCCGCTGCGGATCACCGAACCGGTCATCGAGATCCCCCAGTTCTACGCCCTGCTGGGGCAGAACGCGCACCGCACGCCCGCCGTGCGCTCCCTGCGCCGGGCCTGGGTGCAGCCCGCGCTCGGCGCCCCGTACCTGGCGATCGGCCTGGATCTGTACGACACGGGGCAGCCGGCCGTGGACTCGGTGCGGCTGATGATCCAGCAGTCCATCGGCGCGGTGCCCGAGGGGCTGCCGGTCTCGACGGTGGCGATGAACGACGAGTACGACCCGGTCGGGATGTGGATGCGGGCCAATGCGCGGCCCTTCTTCGACCGGGACGCCTACGCGGCGGGCCCGGTGCCCGCGCCCGCCCCCGCGCCGTCGTACGGGTACGGCTACCCGCGTCCTTACTGACCGTCCTGTCGTCCCGCTGTCCATTTCCGGTACGTCCGCTGCCTGAGCCGTCCCGGGCCGGTTTTCCCCGCCGCCCGTCGGTCCGGCACGCCCTGCGACGGTCCTCCGCCGCCTTCCGCAGCCCGAAATGGCCGCCCCTGCCCGTAAGTTGACCTCTTCGCGGGGGTGTGCGAACCGCTCAGTCGGGGCGTGTGTCCGCATAACGGAAGACCGTGGGCCACATCACAGTTACGCATCCATTCCCGGCCAGGGCTGGTGAGTGATCGCGACTCGGATGAAGACTCCCGCAGCAGAGGGCTTCGGCCTTGTGTGCGAGAGATCTTCCGCTCGTCGTCGCGTGACGTTCCGCGGCATCTGCTGTGCCCGCAACATCTGCAACACCTGTTTTCGCAACGCCCGCTTCACACGTTCCAGTTGCTCCAGCTGTTCCAGTTTTCCCAGTTGCTCCAGATGCATGCATCACACCAGTGATGTGAACCAGGCCGCGCACACCGCGGCGCGCGTGGGCCGGCGGCGCCGGCCGAGAGGGGTCAAAGGCACCGTGACCGCACCGATCGAGACCACCGGGGCGGCTGCCGAAGCGCAGCCGGAAGCGGTGCTGGAAGGCGTCGAGAGCAAGAAGATCGAGGGACGCTCGCTCGGCCAGATCGCCCTGCTGCGCTTCCGGCGCGACAAGGTCGCGGTCGCGGGTGCCATCGTTGTCATCCTGCTCATCCTGATCGCGGCGCTCTCCCGGCCGATCCAGTCCTGGCTGGGCCTGGACCCCAACAGCCCCCACCAGGACCTCATCGACACCAACACCACGCTGCCCAAGGGCGACTTCGGCGGCATGAGCCTGGACCACCCGCTCGGCGTGGACCCGAAGTTCGGCCGCGACCTGCTCGCGCGGGTCCTGGAGGGCTCCTGGGTCTCGCTGATCGTGGCGTTCGGCGCGACGCTGCTGTCGGTGGCCCTCGGCGCCGTGCTCGGGGTGGTCGCCGGCTTCTACCGGGGCCGGGTGGACGCGCTGATCAGCCGCCTGATGGACGTCTTCCTGGCGTTCCCGCTGCTGCTGTTCGCCATCGCCATCTCGGCCTCGCTCCAGGGCGGCGCCTTCGGGCTCGAAGGGCTGCCGCTGCACATCTCCGTCCTGATCTTCGTGATCGGATTCTTCAACTGGCCGTACATGGGCCGGATCGTGCGGGCCCAGACCCTCTCGCTGCGCGAGCGGGAGTTCGTGGACGCCGCACGCGGCATGGGAGCCCGCGGCCCGTTCATCCTCTTCCGGGAGCTGCTGCCCAACCTGGTGGGCCCGATCATCGTCTACTCGACGCTGCTGATCCCCTCCAACATCCTCTTCGAGGCGGCGCTGAGCTTCCTGGGCGTCGGCATCCAGCCGCCCCAGGCCTCCTGGGGCGGGATGCTCAACCAGGCGGTCAAGTACTACGAGGTCGATCCGCAGTACATGCTCGTCCCCGGCCTCGCGATCTTCGTCACCGTGCTGGCGTTCAACCTCCTCGGCGACGGCCTCAGGGACGCGCTGGACCCGCGCAGCCGCTGACACCGCCCGGGCCCGTACGCCCGTAGGCACCCACCCAAGTTTCCGATCTACGAAGGGGAAACCGACCATTATGCGAAGGTCAGTCCCGGTCGCGGCGATCGCGGCCCTCACCAGTGCGGGCCTCCTGCTGTCCGGCTGCAGCGGCAAGAGCTCGGGCAGCGGCTCGTCGGAGGCGAACGCCGCCACCAAGGGCATCGTCAACGCCTCGGACGACAAGGGCGGCACGCTCACCTACGCGATGAGCGACGCCCCCGAGTCCTTCGACCCGGGCAACACGTACTACGCCTACGTCTGGAACTTCAGCCGCCTGTACGCGCGCCCGCTCACCACCTTCAAGCCGGGACCCGGCCCCAAGGGCAACGAGCTGGCGCCGGACCTGGCCGAGTCGCTGGGCAAGTCCAGCGACGACAACAAGACCTGGACGTACAAGATCCGCAAGGGCCTCAAGTACGACGACGGCAAGCCGATCACCTCGAAGGACGTCAAGTACGCCGTCGAGCGCAGCAACTTCGCGCGCGACGTCCTCTCGCTCGGCCCGAACTACTTCCAGACGTATCTCAAGGACAACGAGGGCGGCTACAAGGGCCCGTACAAGGACACCGGCCAGGAGGGCCTGAAGTCCATCGAGACGCCGGACGACCAGACCATCGTCTTCCGCCTCAAGCAGCCCTTCGCCGAGTTCGACTACCTGGTCAGCGCCCCGCAGACCGCGCCGGTGCCGAAGGCCAGGGACAAGGGCGCGGACTACACCAAGAACATCGCCTCGTCCGGCAGCTACAAGTTCGAGAGCTACGAGGAGGGCAAGCAGGTCATCCTCGTCCGCAACCCGAACTGGTCGGCCGCCACCGACCCGCTGCGCAAGCAGCTGCCGGACAAGATCGTGCTGAAGATGAAGGTCGCCCAGTCGACGATCGACAAGGACCTGAAGGCGGGCAACACCCACATCGACATGGCCGGGCGCGGCGTGGACGCCCAGACCCAGGCCCAGCTGCTGACGAACTCCAAGGACAAGGGCAACACCGACAACGCGCTCGGCCAGCGCCTGTCCTACGTGGCGATCAACACCAAGGTCGCGCCGTTCGACAAGCCCGAGTGCCGCAAGGCCGTGCAGTACGCCATCGACAAGAAGGCCGTGCAGACCGCGCTCGGCGGGCCGATCCGCGGCGACATCGCCTCCACCGTGCTGCCGACGGACCTCGCCGGGTACCAGAAGTTCGACCTGTACCCGCAGAAGTACAACGGTGACAACCTCGACCTGACCGAGGCCAAGAAGCAGTGGCAGGCGTGCGGCGCCGGCAACGTGAGCACCACGATCACCGCCCGCAACGACCGGCAGGACGAGGTGGACGCGGCGACGTCGGTGGTCGGCTCGCTGAAGAAGATCGGCATCGACGCCAAGATCCAGACGTACCCGAGCGGCAAGTACTTCTCGGACTACGCGGGCGTGCCGGAGTTCACCAAGAAGAACAACGTCGGTCTGATGATGATGCAGTGGGGCTCGGACTACCCGACCGGCTTCGGCTACCTGAACCAGATCGTCAACGGCAAGGCGATCCAGAAGTCCGGCAACTCCAACATCTCCGAGCTGGACGACGAGGGCATCAACAAGCTGCTCGACGACGCCATCGCCACCAGCGACAAGGCGAAGCGGGAGAAGGACTACGCGGAGATCGACAAGAAGACGATGGAGCAGGCCGTCATCGTTCCGCTGACCTACTTCAAGATCCTGCTGTACCGCTCGCCGAAGGCCACCAACCTGGTGTCCACCTCGGCCTACAGCGGTGAGTACGACTACATCAACATCGGCGTCAAGAAGTAGCAGCCCCGGAAGGCAGGTGAAGGCATTGGTGTCCGCGGGCCGGCCGGTCCGGTCCGCGGCGCCGACGCCGCAGTCCCGTGTTCGCGTACATCATCCGCAGGTTGATCAGCGCGGTGATTCTGCTGCTGATCGTCAGCGCGGTCACCTTCGGCATCTTCTTCGTGCTGCCGAAACTGGCCGGACAGACCACCGACCAGTTGGCCGGCCAGTACATCGGAAAGGCCCCGTCGGCCGCGGACATCGCCGCGGTGAAGAAGAACCTCGGCTTCGACAAGCCGGTCTTCGTGCAGTACTGGGACTTCCTCAAGGGCATCTTCGCCGGTGTCGACTACAAGTTCGGTCCCGAGGCGGCCACGTGCCACGTGCCGTGCTTCGGCTACTCCTTCAAGACCCACATCGAGGTCTGGCCCGAGATCCAGGCCCGGCTGCCGGTCACCCTCTCGCTGGCCGCCGGCGCGGCTGTCGTGTGGCTGGTCTCCGGCGTCGCCACCGGCGTGCTCTCCGCGCTGCGGCCCGGTTCGGTCTTCGACCGGCTCGCGATGGGCGTCGCGCTGGCCGGTGTGTCCCTGCCCATGTTCTTCACCGGCGCGCTGGCGCTGGCCCTGTTCACCTACCAGTGGCCGATCTTCGAGCGCAGCGACTACGTGCCGCTCTTCGAGGACCCGTTCATGTGGGCCCAGACGCTGGTACTGCCCTGGGTCACCCTGGCCTTCCTCTACTCAGCCCTCTATGCGCGCCTGACCAGAGCGGGCATGCTGGAGACGCTGAGCGAGGACTACATCCGTACCGCGCGCGCCAAGGGGCTCGACGAGCGCAGGGTCGTGGTGCGCCACGGCCTGCGCGCCGCGCTCACCCCGGTCATCACGGTCTTCGGCATGGACCTGGGCCTGCTGCTCGGCGGTGCGCTCATCACCGAACAGGTCTTCTCGCTCAAGGGCGTCGGCGCGTTCGCCGTCGAGGCGATCAACGCCAACGACCTGCCGAACATCCTCGGCGTCACCTTGCTCGCCGCGTTCTTCATCGTCATTTGCAACCTGGTGGTGGACGTTCTGTACGCCGCCGTCGACCCGCGGGTGAGGCTCTCGTGACCGACTCCCCAGACTCCACCGCCGGCCACCGCGCCGGACCCACCGCCCCCGGCCCCGCCCCGGCCGGGCCGCCCGCCGCCGCTTCGGACCTGACGAAGACCGGGGCCGCGGTCGGCGAACCGGCACCGGCCGGCTCCGGTGCGCCCACCGCCTTCCTCGAAGTGCGCGACCTGAAGGTGCACTTCCCCACCGACGACGGCATCGTGAAGTCGGTGGACGGCCTGTCCTTCTCCCTGGAGAAGGGCCGCACCCTCGGAATCGTCGGCGAGTCCGGCTCCGGCAAGTCCGTCACCTCGCTCGCCGTCATGGGCCTGCACCGGGCCTCCCGGCAGCAGCGCAGCAAGGTGGACATGTCCGGGGAGATCTGGCTGGACGGCAAGGAGCTGGTCGGCGCCGACCCGGACGAGGTGCGCCGGCTGCGCGGCCGCGAGATGGCGATGATCTTCCAGGACCCGCTGTCCGCGCTGCACCCCTACTACACGGTCGGCGCGCAGATCGTGGAGGCGTACCGGGTCCACAACAAGGTCGACAAGAAGACCGCGCGCAAGCGGGCGGTCGAGATGCTGGACCGGGTGGGCATCCCGCAGCCCGACAAGCGGGTGGACGACCACCCGCACCAGTTCTCCGGCGGTATGCGCCAGCGCGCGATGATCGCCATGGCGCTGGTCAACAACCCCGAGCTGCTGATCGCCGACGAGCCGACCACCGCCCTGGACGTGACCGTCCAGGCGCAGATCCTGGACCTGATCCGCGACCTCCAGAAGGAGTTCGGCTCGGCGGTCATCATCATCACCCACGACCTGGGGGTGGTCGCCGAACTGGCCGACCAGCTGCTGGTGATGTACGGCGGCCGCTGCGTGGAGCGCGGCCCGGCGGACAAGGTCTTCTACGAACCGCAGCACCCGTACACCTGGGGCCTGCTGGGCTCGATGCCGCGCATCGACCGGGAGCAGACCGAACGCCTGATCCCCGTCAAGGGGTCGCCGCCCAGCCTGATCAACGTCCCCTCCGGCTGTGCCTTCAACCCCCGCTGCCCGTACGCGGACGTCCCCGGGGACGACGTCACCCGCACCGTCCGCCCCGAGCTGCGCGACGCCGGGGGAGGCCACTTCGCCGCGTGCCACCTGGCGCAGGAGGAGCGGACGCGGATCTGGACCGAAGAGATTGCGCCGAAGCTGTGACCGAGACTGAGCAGACCGGCGCCGCGGCCGGTACGACGGACGGGACCGAGGAGAGCGCCGCCGCCGCGCCGCTGCTGAAGGTGCGCGGCCTGGTACGGCACTTCCCGATCACCAAGGGCCTGCTCAAGCGGCAGGTCGGCGCGGTGCAGGCGGTCGACGGCATCGACTTCGACGTACGGCCGGGGGAGACCCTGGGCGTGGTCGGCGAGTCCGGCTGCGGCAAGTCGACGATGGGCCGGCTGATCACCCGGCTGGACGAGCCCACCGGCGGCACCATCGAGTTCGAGGGCCGCGACATCACCCATCTGTCGCCGGGCCGGCTGCGCCCGATGCGCCGCGACATACAGATGATCTTCCAGGACCCGTACGGATCGCTGAACCCGCGGCACACCATCGGCGGCATCGTCGGCACCCCCTTCCGCCTCCAGGAGGTCGAGCCCGAGGGCGGTGTGAAGAAGGAGGTGCAGCGGCTGCTGGAGCTGGTGGGGCTGAGCCCGGAGCACTACAACCGCTATCCGCACGAGTTCTCCGGCGGCCAGCGGCAGCGCATCGGCATCGCGCGGGCGCTGGCGCTCAAGCCCAAGCTGGTCGTCGCCGACGAGCCGGTCTCCGCGCTGGACGTCTCCATCCAGGCGCAGGTCGTCAACCTCATGGACGACCTCCAGGACGAACTGGGCCTGACCTACGTCATCATCGCGCACGACCTGTCCGTCATCCGGCACGTGTCGGACCGGATCGCGGTGATGTACCTCGGCAAGATCGTGGAGCTGGCCGACCGGAACGCGCTGTACCAGGCGCCGATGCACCCGTACACGAAGGCGCTGCTGTCCGCCGTGCCGGTGCCCGACCCCAAGCGGCGCACCCAGCGCGACCGCATCCTGCTCAAGGGCGACGTGCCCTCGCCGATCGACCCGCCCTCGGGCTGCCGGTTCCGTACCCGCTGCTGGAAGGCGACCGAGGTCTGCACGACCACCGAGCCGCCGCTGGTATCGCTGCGCACCGGCCACAAGGTGGCCTGCCACCACCCGGAGAACGCGCCGGAGGGCGCGGCGAGCACTCCGGAGGCGGGCGGGAACGGAAGCTGAACCGGGGCGCCCGGGATGGCACGGGGCCGGTGCGGGGCGCGCGGGAGCGCCGCCCGCGCACCGGCCCCGCGGCTTTCGTCACTGCCTTGACCGGCCGGTTTTGCCGACCATAGATTCAGCGGGCGCCGGCGGCGCCCGCCGGCCGGTCCCAGGAGGTAGTGCCTTGTCCGCGCAGCAGGAAGCCCACGACGCCGGCGCCACGGCGCCCGACCCCGCGCTGGCCGCCTACGAGGCGGTCGCGGCGGACTACGACACCATCGTCGAGGACCCGTACCTGCTGCGCTGGATCACCTTCTACCGCAAGCTCATCGACCGGTACGGCCCGGACGGCAAGCGGCTGCTGGACGCCGGGTGCGGCACCGGCCGCGGCACCCTCGCCCTGCGGGACCACCTCGGCTACACGGTGACCGGCTGCGACCTCTCGCCGCAGATGATCGAGGTGGCCCGCGCCAAGCCGGAGGCGGCCGGCACCCCGTTCGCCGTCGCCGACCTGCGGGACATGCCGGACCTCGGCTCCTTCGACGTCGTCACGTGCATGGGCGAGCCGCTGAGTTACCTGTCGGGCGGCGAGGAGCTGGCGGCCGCGTTCGCGGGCCTGGGGCGGCAGCTCGCGGACGGGGGCGTCGTGGTCTTCGACATGACGACGCTGGGCAGCTTCCGGCGGGACTACGCGGTCACCAAGGTCATGGACCGGGACGGACGGTTCGACGTGTGGCGGGGCGGGCCCGTGCCGGTGGAGCCCGACACGGTCGTCGACGTCACCCACGACTACTTCGCGCGCACCGGCGACGACTCCTGGCGCCGGGTGTCCTCCCGGCACCTCTACCACCACCACTCCGACGCCACGGTGCGCCGCCGGCTGGCCGCCGCGGGGCTGCGGCTGCTGGCCGCACACGGCGTCGAGGGGCGCAAGCTGACCGACGTCCCGGACGAGGACGCCTGCCGGAAGATTCTCTACGTGGCCGGAAAGCAGTCCGGGTGAAGCGTCAACTGGCCTGTGTGGCATGACAAGTTGGCAAAGTTCGGCGTGAATGGCGACAGCAGAGTGCAGAGTCGGCGCGGTTGTGCACCAGACGACATCCGTGTGTTCGAAGGGACGGCTCATGGCACTCTCCCGCTCAGCACGTCGCCCCGCCCGTCTGCTCCCCCTCGCCACCGCGGTGGCCGCCGCCTGCACCCTCGCCGCGGCCCCCGCCGCGTCCCCCGGCGCCCCGGGCGTCGGCGACCCGTACTTCCCGAACCTCGGCAACGGCGGCTTCGACGCCCTGCACTACGACCTCGGCGTCAGCTACGAGCCCGCCACCGGCCGCCTCGACGGCCGTACGGAACTGACCGCGCGCGCCACCCAGGACCTCAGCTCCTTCCACCTCGACCTCCAGAAGCTGAAGGTCACCTCGATCGAGGTGGACGGCAGACGCGCCGCCTTCACCCGCTCCGGCGACGAGATCACCGTCACGCCCCGGCGGCCGCTGGAAGAGGATGAACGATTCACCGTCGAGGTCGTCTACGCAGGGGTGCCGCTGCCGCTCAGCGGGCCCATCGTCTTCGGCTCGGACTACGGCTGGATGAAGACCGACGACGGCGTCTTCGTCGCCTGCGAGCCCAACGCCGCGTCCACCTGGTTCCCCTCCAGCGACCACCCGGGCGACAAGGCCACGTACGACATCCGCATCGACGCGCCCGAGGGCCTGACCGGCGTCTCCAACGGGCGGCTGGTCGACCGCCACGACGAGGACGGGCGCTCGTACTTCCACTGGCGCGAGCGCGAGCCGATGGCGACGTACCTGGCCACCGCCACGATCGGGAAGTTCGACGTCCGCACCGGCACCACCCCCGGCGGCGTCCCGATCTACGTCGCCACCGATCCCAAGCTGCCGACCGGGACCGTCGACGTCTACGGCATCACCGCCGCGGTGACCGACTACGGGGCGAAGGTCTTCGGCCCGTACCCGTTCGAGGAGACGGGCGCCATCGTCGACGACATGCCGCAGGCGGGCTTCTCGCTGGAGACCCAGACCAAGCCGGTCTACTCGGCCGTGCGCAGCGAGACGACCATCGCCCACGAGGTCGCCCACCAGTGGTTCGGCGACTCGGTCACGCCCCGCACCTGGCAGCACATCTGGCTGAACGAGGGCTTCGCCTCGTACGCGCAGTGGCTGTGGGACGAGCACAAGGGCACCCGGACCGCCTACGACGCCTTCCGCGCGGCGTACGCGGCCCGGCCCGCCGACTCCGACTTCTGGAAGATCAAGGTCGGCGACCCGCAGCGGGACACCATGTTCGCCTCGGCGGTCTACACGCGCGGCGCGATGACGCTCCAGGTGCTGCGCGAGCGGATCGGCGACCGGGCGTTCTTCAGGCTGCTGCCCGCGTGGACGAAGCAGCACCGCCACGGCAACGCGGACACCCGGCAGTTCATCGCGCTGGCGGAGAAGATCTCCGGTCAGCGCCTCGGCGACCTCTTCCACACCTGGCTGTACACCACCGGCAAGCCGGCGCTGCCCTGACGCGCCGGCGGGCCCGTGCGGCGGAACACCACCCGGCGCGCGGGCCCGCTTCGGGGTGCGGCACGCCGCGTCACGTACCGTCGATGGTGGTACGAGCGGTGGAAGGGGACACGGATGAGCCTGACCGGAACCCCGTTCTTCGTGGTGCTGGTGATCGTGACGGTTCTCGCCGTCCTCGCCACGCTGCTGTTGTGGGGCAGAGCCCGGGGGCCACGGCCCCTGCGCTGGCTGGTCCGGGTCCTGCTGATCGGCCTGTGCCAGCTCACCGCCATCTGTGCCGTCGCGGTCGCCATCAACAACAGCTACGGGCTCTACGCGTCCTGGGACGACCTGCTGGGCACCGAGCAGGACGAGGTCGCGATGCCGGGCCCGCCGGTCGGGCGCGCCAAGTTCAACGACGGCCCGAACGGCATCAAGGACACGTACTTCCGCGGCGCGAAGTCCCAGCTGTCCGGCCAGGTGATGGTCTGGACGCCGCCGCAGTACGACGACCCGGCGTACCGCAAGACCAGGTTCCCGGTCGTGATGCTGCTGCACGGCGTGCCCGGCTCGCCGCAGTCCTGGCTCGAACAGGGCGGGATGCCCGGCGACCTCCAGCAGCTCGTCGAGGGCAACGCGGCGCACCCCTTCATCCTGGCCATGCCCGTGGTCAACCCGGGCAGCGTGGACACGGACTGCACCGACACCCCGCACCGCAAGACCGCGACCTGGATGGCGACCGACGTCCCGGATCTGATCGCCCACCACTTCCGTACCGCGCCGGGCCCGAAGAACTGGGGCCTGCTGGGCTTCTCCACCGGCGGCTTCTGCGCGGCCAAGCTGCCGCTGCAGTATCCGAAGACGTTCGGCGCGGGCGTGGCCTTCGACCCCGACCCGCTGACCGGCGACCCGGACGTGCTCGCCGACCCGGTGCTGCGCCAGCGCAACAGCCCGCAGTGGCTGGTCCGGCACGCCAAGGCCGACGTGGGGCTGTTCCTGGCGACCTCGGCGCAGGACCCGATCAGCCCGCCCGGCAACATCGAGCGCCTCAAGAAGGCCGCCGAAGGCACCCGGACCCGGGTCAGAACGCTGGTGCTGCCGACCGGGGGCCACAACTACGGCACATGGACGCGGATGTATCCGGCGGCCTTCGGGTGGCTGAGCCAGGAGCTGACGGCGCCGGAGCCGTCGTCGTAGGGCGCGGGGGTCAGGAGCGCGGCTTGAGCTGCTGCGGCCGCGGCAGGTGGAAGCCGAAGTAGACCGCCGCCATGCGCAGTGCGAAGACCAGCCCGGCGCAGACCACGGCGGCGAGGTCCGCGCGCACCTGGAGGTGGTGCAGGCCCAGGTAGGAGGCGGCGCCGGCGAGCGCCGCGATGGCGTACACGTCCTCGCGCAGCAGCAGCGGCGGGAACTCGCCGCACAGCACGTCGCGGATCACCTCGCCCGCCACGCCGCTCAGCACCGCGAGGATGATCACCGCCAGCGGGGTCGCGCCCGCGGAGATGGCCGCGCGGGCGGCGATGACGGTGACGACGGAGAGCCCGACCGCGTCGACGACCAGCAGCGACTTGCGGGGCAGCTGCCAGTACCGCAGGTAGATGATGGTGCCCACGCTCACGCAGATGATCAGCGTGAGCAGGACCCAGTCGTGTGTCCAGTACAGGGGATGGTCGTCGAGGATCAGGCTGCGCAGGGTGCCGCCGGACGTGGCGGCGGCGAACGCGAGCACCAGCCCGCCGAACGGGTCCATGTTGGCGCGGTACGCGGCCAGCACCCCGCTCGCGGCGAAGGCCGAGATGCCGACCAGGTAGAGCACGTGAAGCATGGGCCCATGATCTCAGGCCGCCGGACCGCGTCGCGCGCGCCGCGGTCGCGCGACGCCCGCGGCCTGGCGGCAGGGCCCGAGGTCGAGGCGGTGGAGCCCGCGGACGGTTGAAGAAAAAAGGGTCTACCGGTCAGTAACAAATCCGTGTAGCGTGCCGCGCATGGCACAGGTGACCATAGGTAACAGCGAATTCGACCGCGACACGGCGGTCGTCCGCCGCGCCCCCGGCCACTACGAGGCGGACCTCTCCGCCGGCTGGACGATCATCCACGCGGTCAACGGCGGCTATCTGCTCGCCCTGATGGGCCGGGCCCTGGGCGACGCCCTGCCGCACCCGCACCCCTTCTCGGTCACCGCGCACTACCTCACCGCCTCCGTCCCCGGCCCCGCCGTCATCCGCACCGAGACCGTCCGCACCGGCCGCACCATGTCCACCGGCACCGCCACCCTCGTCCAGTTCGAGGAGGACGGCACCGAGGTGGAGCGGCTGCGGGTGCTCGCCGCGTACGGCGACCTCGACACGCTCACCGACGACATCCGGACCACCGCCAAGCCGCCCGCCATCCCCCCGTACGAACACTGCCTGGGCGCGGACAGCGCGCCCGAAGGGCAGCCCACCATCCCCGGCAGCACCGCCATCACCGACCGGCTCACCATCCGGCTGGACCCCGCCACCTGCGGCTGGGCCGTCGGCGCGCCCTCCGGCAACGGCGAGATGCGCGGCTGGTTCGGCCTCGCCGACGGCCGCGACCCCGACCCGCTCTCGCTGCTGCTGACGGTCGACGCGATGCCGCCCACCGCCTTCGAACTCGGCCTGACCGGGTGGGTGCCCACCGTCGAGCTGACCACCCACATCCGCCGCCGCCCGGCCCCCGGCCCGCTGCGCGTCGCCATCACCACCCGCAACCTGGCGGGCGGCTTCCTGGAGGAGGACGCGGAGGTCTGGGACAGCGCCGACCAACTGGTCGCCCAGTCCCGCCAACTGGCACGCGCGCCGAGGTCCGCCACCGCCACCGCGTGAATCGCTGCCTCCAAAGGGGGCGCGGCGGCCCCGACGACGTGCCAGACTGATCACATGGGGGACATGCCACTGAGCATCGACGAAGGCACGGGCGAAGGCGCGGTCGTCTGGCTGCACTTGGCCCCGGCCGGCCAGGCCGGCGCGGCGCGGCCCGCGGGCGCGCCGCCCGAGAAGGACGACGACGGCGCGCTGGAGCTGCCCGACGGCTTCGGCCACTCCCGCCCGGTCAGCGTGGACGGCCGGGTCGCGCGGGCGCTGACCCGCGGCGGCGAGACGCTGGAGGGCGCGCTGCGGCCGCTCGGCGCCGTACTGGGCAGCATCCACCGCTCGCTCGCCGCCGGCGACCACCGGCCGGACGAGGTCACGGTGGAGTTCGGGGTCACCCTCGGCTCGGACCTGAGCCTGGGCGTCTTCTCCGGCAACGGCGAGGCCAGCTTCAAGGTCTGTGCCACCTGGAACCTCGGCAGCGGCAGCACGACCTGAGGACGGCATGGTGGTGTCCGGCGTGGATCTGCCGCTGTACCGCTCCTTCGTCTCGGTACGCGACGCCGAACGGGCCGTGGGCGCCGGCGTCCTGCTCGGCGACGACACCGTGCTCACCTGCGCACACGTCGTCAACAGCGCGCTGGGCCGGGACCGTTACGACCAGACGCTGCCGGCCCCGGGCCGCACGGTCCGCGTCCGGCTGCCGCACGTCGCGCCCGACCGGGAACTGACCGCCCAGGTGGAGCCCGCCCTGTGGAGCCCGCCCCGCGCGACGGCGGGCGGCCGGGCGCCCGTGCCGCCCGGCGCGCTGATCCACCACGGCGACCTGGCCGTCCTGCGCCTGCCGGGCGCCGCCCCGCCCGGCGCCGAACCGGCCCCCTTCCTCCCGCACAGCTACGGCAACGAGGTCATCGCCCTGTGGGCCAGCGGCCACCCGCTGCCCACCGTGCGCGCCGTGCCCCGGGTCTCCGCGCCGCCCTGGGTCGCGCTGGACGTGGTCGGCGGCACGGAGGTCAAGGAGGGGTTCAGCGGCGGGCCGCTGTGGGACCGCGAGCGGCAGGCCGTCGTCGGGCTCGTGGTGGCCGACCTCCAGGCCCCGCCCGGCGCCCGGCCCCCGGGAGCGCAGCCCGCCGCGGCCACGCTGTACGCGATCAGCGTCCCGGCCATCGAGGCCGAACTGCCCGACCTGCCGCCGCCCGTGGTGCCCACGGCCCGGCGCGGCGTCCAGCAGCTGCTGGCCGTCCTGGAGACCATCCTGACCGGACCGGACGAGATCCGCGGCTGCGCGGAGCTGCTCGCCCACCGGCTGCGGCGGCCGTCCCCGGGCCCCGGCGCCGACCTCGACCGGCTGGTCGGGCTGGCCGTCGGCGTCCGGCGCGGCGTGCCCGAACTCCTCCAGGCCGTATGGGAACAGATGCCCGCGGACCGCGGACCGCAGTGGGAGCGGCTGCGCAGGGTGGCCCGCGCCGTCAGCCCCGGCGAGTGCCTGACCCACGGGCAGCGGCGCGGCCTGACCGGCCTGCTGGCGCACTGCGGCCGTACGGACGCGCGGGAACTGCTGACCGCCGTGCTGCCGCACGCCATCGAACTGCCCGCGGTGACCGGCCTGGCCGACGCCGTCGGCGTCCTGGAGGGCTTCGACGCCCAGGGCGCCCAGCCCATGCCGCCGCTGTTGCAGGGCGTGGTGCGCATCGGGGTCGACGAGAGCGAGGCGGGCCCGTATCCGGCCGAGGACCTCGCGGCCTGGACGGAGCGGACCGCCGTACGGCTCGGCGTGGACGTCGCCGCCGTACGGCAGTACGCGGCCGACATCCGGGGCTACCGCGCCGAGCGGGAGCGGGAAGCGGCGGCGGAGCGGCACCGCGCCTACGGCGGCCATCGGGACGCGCGGCCCGGCGGGTGGGCGGCGGTCGGCGGCGCCGCGGTGGGCACGGCTCCGGTGGGCACGGCCGCGGCCGCCGCGGGCGCCTCGCCGAACGGCGCCCGGCCGCCGCGGCGCGGGCCCGGCGGCACGCGGCTGTCCCGGGTGCCGCGCGTCCAGGTGGAGCTGCTGCCCACCGCCACCGGACGGCACTACACGTACCAGGTCTGGGCGTGGAGCGGCGGCGACGCCCCGCACCACCTCGTCCTCGCCCGGGACACCGAGGTGACCAGCGAACAGGTCGTCGACGACATCCACCGCGTCCTGGTCGACGAGATCCGGGAGGACCCCGAGCCCGCGCTCGTCGAGTTCTTCCTGCCCGCCGCCTGGCTCGGCCTGCCGGTGGACCGCTGGGAGTCCTTCGACAGCGACGAGGACGGCCCCTTCGGGCTGGGCTTCACCCGCCGGGTGGTGATCCGCACCGCCCGGCGCTCGCGCGAGAGCTACGCCGGGTGGAAGCGCCGCACCGCCGCCCTGGACGCCGCCCGCAGCCTCGTGCTGGACCACGACTGCACCGACCGCAAGGTCGCCCGCGCCCGGCTGGAGATGCAGCCCGAGGTGGGCACGGTGATCGTGTGCTGCGAACCCCGCCATCACGGCGCGCTGCTGCGCCAGTGCGTCCAGGCGGGCGTCCACACGGTCCTGTGGCACCGCGAGGAACACGGCGAGAGCATCGCGGCGGGCCTGCTCGAACTGGTCGAGGGCGGGCACCACACCCAGCTCCCCGAGACGGTGCGGCTGGAGCGCGCCAAGGCGGTCGCCGAGGTCGCGTCCGCCAACCACCGGGGACGCCAGCTCTCCTTGATGTACGACGCGCCCGACCACCGGCCACCGCAACTGGCCCCGGACGCCTGGGTGCTGACCCAGCCGTGACGCAGCAGCTGAGCAAGGACGAAGGAGAACGACCCGTGGCCCGACAGAGCACACCCGAACACGGCCCGGGAGCCGGGCCGGAGCCCGAGGGCTGGTGGGTGTTCCGCGGTCCCGCGCCCCTGCCCGCGGCACCACCCTGGCGGTACTTCGCCGCCGCCCGCAGGAGGGCCGAGACGCCCGCGCCGTACCTGATGGACCGCAACGAGGTGTCCGTCGTCAACGCCGCCCTGCACCTGCACCGCCCCCTGCTGGTCACCGGCCGGCCGGGCACCGGCAAGAGCTCGCTGGCCCGCGCCGTCGCCTCCGAGCTGGGCCTCGGCGACGTACTGCGCTGGTCCGTCAACTCCCGCTCCACCCTGGCCGACGCGCTCTACCGCTACGACGCGGTGGGCCGGCTGCGCGAGGCGTCGCTGCGCCGCGAGCGCGAGGCGGCACGCACGGCGCCGCGCCGGCTCAAGGACCACCGCGGCTCCTTCACCACCGACATCGGCCACTATCTGCGCCTGGGCCCGCTGGGCACGGCGCTGGCCGCGACCGAGCGCCCCCGGGTGCTGCTCGTCGACGAGCTGGACAAGTCCGACATCGACCTGCCCAACGACCTGCTGGTGGTCCTGGAAGAGGGCGAGTTCGAGATCCCGGAGCTCGCGCGGCTGTCCGAGCAGCACCAGGACGTGCACGTCCTCACCGACGGCAGCCGGGAGCGGGTCCGGGTGCACCGCGGCGTCGTCTCCTGCGCCCACTTCCCCGTCGTGGTGATGACGAGCAACGGCGAACGGGAGTTCCCGCCCGCCTTCCTGCGCCGCTGCGTCCGCCTGGACCTGCCCGACCCGACGCCCGAGCGGCTGCGCGAGATCATCGCCCACAACCTCGGCCCCGCGGCGCTGGCCGAGGCCGAGGACCTCATCGACGGCTTCCTCCAGCGCTCCAAGACCGAGACGCTCGCCACCGACCAGCTGCTGGCCGCCGTCCACCTCCGTGTCACCGGTGCCGACCTGACCAAGGACGAACTGCTGTCCGCCGTCATGCACCGCCTGGACGAACCCATGGCGCCATGATCGACCGGCTGCGGCAGGTCCTCGCGGGCCAGGGCTACGACCTCGGCGCGAGCGAACTGCTGGACGTCCTGTGGCTGGCCCGCGCGGTGCGCGAGGGCGAGCGACGGGACGCCGCGCCCGGCGAGGCCTCCGGGGAGGACACCGGGTCCGGGCCGGACGGCGGCCCGGCGGGGGAGACGGAGCCGTCGGACGCGGGCACGGACGACACGGCCGACGGCGCTTCCGGGGAGACGGACGGGCCGGACGGCGAGGACGGCCCGGGGGAGGACGAGAACGCCGGGCCCCTGCCCGACGGCCTGCCCGCCACCGCCCTTCCGGCGCAGCGTTCCCTGTACGCGATGGGCAGCGAGGGCGGCAGCGCGCTCAGCCGCCCGGCCCGCCCCGCGCGGGCCCCCGGCCGCCGCGCGCTCGCCCGGCCCCAGCACCTGTCCCGGGCCCTGCGCCCGCTGCGCCGGTTCGAGCCGCACCCGCACCGGTCCGTCACCGACGTGGAGGCGACCGTACGGCTCGCCGCGGAGACCGCGCTGTTCGACGTCGTGTCCCGCCCCGACCAGGAGCACCGCTGGTCCGCCGTCCTGCTCGTGGACGACGCGCCGTCGATGCAGGTGTGGAGCCAGCTCGCCGGTGAACTGCGGGCGGTGCTGGACCGCGGCGGCGTCTTCCGCGGCGTGCGCGTACGCACCGTCGACACCCGCGACATGGCCGACCTCGGCCGGCTCCCGTGGGCCACGGGCCCCACGCTCACCTTCGTCCTCACCGACGGCACGAGCCCGGGGTGGCGGACCCCGCACGCGGCGCGCGCCGTGCGCCACTGGGGGCGGTACGGGCCCGTCGCGGTGCTGCACCCGCTGCCGCGGCGCCTGTGGCGGGGCACCGCGCTGGACGCCCAGCCCCGGCTGCTGACCTCCCCCGTCGAGTTCGGCGGACCGGACCGGACCACCGTGCTCGACCCGCTGACGGGCGAGCCGGACCCGGAGGCCGAGGAGCCGGGCACGGTGGCGCTGCCCGTCGTCCCGCTGACCCCCGGCGGGCTCGGCCAGTGGGCCGCGCTGCTCACCCGCCCCGGCGTCCCGCACCTGATCGACACGGCGCTGCTGGGCGAGGACCCGGAGCAGGACCCGCCGCGGCCCGCCGGCTCCGCGCAGGAACTGGTCGCGCACTTCCGCGGCGCGTTCTCGCCGGAGTCCTACCGCCTGGCCGTACGGCTCTCCGCCATCAACCCGCTCACCGTGCCCCTGATGCAGCTGGTGCGGGCCGCCACGATGAGCGACGCCGGACCGATCCAGGTCGCCGAGATCCTCCTCGGCGGCCTGCTGGAACGCGTCGCCGCCCCCGGCGGCGCCCGGTCCCTCGGCGCGTTCGGCGGGCCGCTGGGGGCCGGCGCCGGGCAGCCCGTCTACGACTTCCGGCCCGGCGTGCGCGAACTCCTCTTCAGCGGCCTCGGCACCCAGCAGTCCCTGGCCGTCGTCGAAGCGGTCGGGCGCGCCCTGGAGCCGTACATGGGGCGGCTGC
Source organism: Streptomyces sp. NPDC059788 (assembly GCF_042732265.1). Lineage (NCBI taxonomy): Bacteria > Bacillati > Actinomycetota > Actinomycetes > Kitasatosporales > Streptomycetaceae > Streptomyces > Streptomyces sp. NPDC059788. Next base: position 90,513 of record NZ_JBHWHY010000028.1, read on the forward strand.
CCGACTTCCCCGCGCTGGTCGCGGACGAGACGGGGGAGATGCGGCTCCAGGAGTCGGCGCAGGCGTTCGCGGTGCTGGCCAGTCCCGTGCTGGAGCGGCTGGGCGGCAGTGTGCCGGGGGTGACGGGCGTACGGGAAGAGGCTGCGCCTGCCGAGGGCGGGGGGCCGGGCGCTCCGGCCGGAACGAGCGTGGTGGACGCGGCAGTTGAGGCCGCAGAGGCCGTGGTGGACACGGAAGGTGAAGTCGCCGGACCCGCGGTGGATACGGAAGGCGGAGCCGCCGGACCCGCGGTGGACGCCGTCGGGTCCGGGACGGACGCGGCCGGGACCGACACGGCCGGTGGAGCCACCGGGTCCCTGACGGCGCCCGCAGAGGCTCCGGACGAGGCCGCCCCGCCCGCCGAAGGCCCCGCCGGTACGGACCCGGACACCGCCGGGCAGGCCCGGGCCCCGGACCCGGACGACGCGGCCGAGACCGCCGCCGAGCCCGCTCCGTCCCCGCCCGCGGCCCGCCCCGTCCCCGTACTGCCCGGCGAGGAACCGCGCGAGCCGCTGCACTTCACCGTGCTCGGACCGGTCGGCCTGTGGCGCGGGGGCGAGCAGATCGACATCCCGGCCCGCCTGGACCGTGCGCTGCTCGCGGCCCTCCTGCTGCGCCACGAGAGCGTCGCCTCCGAAGCCGAACTGCTCAACGCGCTCTGGGGCGGCGACCCGCCCCGCAGTGCCCGCGCGATGCTGGACCACAGCATCGCGCGGCTGCGCAAGGCACTCGGCGAGGACGAACACGTCCTGATCCGCGAGCGCGTCGGCTACGCCCTGCGCGGCGACGCCGGAACCGACATCGAAGTGGACCTGGAACGTGCCGAGGGATACGAGCGCGCCGCCCGCGCCGCCCGGGACGAGGGGGACTGGCCCCGCGCCCAGTGGCTGCTGAACGCGGCCCTCGGTCTGTGGCGCGGCGAGCCCCTGGCCGGACTCCCCGGCCCGTACGCACAGTCCGAACGGCTCCGGCTGACCGAGTGGCGGCACACCCTGATCGAGGACCGCGTCGAGAACGACCTGCGGCTCGGCCGGTATGACGAGGCCGAGGCCGAGCTGGCCGATCTGCTCGCCCGCGCCCCGTCCCGTGCCCGCCTGCGCGAACTGGTGGAACTCGCGCGGGACCAGCGGGCCGGGCAGAGCGACGCGACCGTACGGCCTTCGCGCGAGCCGCTGCGCATCACGGTGCTCGGCCCGGTGCGGATGCTGCGCGGCGGCGAGAACCTGGCCACCGGCACACCGCAGCAGCGCGCGCTGCTCGCCGTGCTCGTGCTGCGCGGCGGGCGCGCCGTCTCCGAGTCCGACCTGATCGAGGCCCTGTGGGGTGACGAACCGCCGAACGCCGCGCTCGCCGCCCTGCACACCTACGCCTCCCGGCTGCGCAAGGCCCTCGGCGCGGACTCGGACGTGCTGGTCGGCGAAGGCGGCGGGTACGCGCTGCGCCAGACCCCCAGAACCGGCCTCGACGTGGACCTGCGCCGGGCCGACGACCTGGTCGCGGCGGCCCGCGAGGCCCGCGCGGCCCGGGACTGGGAAGGCGCCTGGGAGGCGCTGGACTCGGCCGTCGCCCTGTGGCGGGGCGGCGAGCCCCTGGCGGGTCTGCCCGGCCCGTACCTGCGCGCGGAGTCCCGGCGGCTGGCCGACCGGCGCCGCACCCTGGTCGAGGACCGCACCGAGGCGGAACTGCGCCTGGGCCATCACACGGTGGCCGAGGAGGCACTGACCTGGCTGCTGTACCTGGACCCGGCCCGCGAGCGCACCCGCGAACTCCTCGCGCGCGCCCTGGCGCACGACGAGCCCGCCTCGCCGGGACTGCGCAGCCTGCTGCGGGCCGGGCGGTACGGGCCCCGGCAGGACCGGGGCGGCCGCGGCCGGAGGGCCGAAGCCAAGCGGCTGGCGGACCACCTGACCCGGCAGCGGCCCTCGGGGCGCAACGCCTGTGTCATCTCCGGGGGCGCGGGCGTCGGCAAGACCAGCCTGGCGGCACAGGTGGCCGACGCCGTGCAGGAGCAGTTCCCGGACGGACGGCTGTACGCGATCATGCCGGCGGACGGTGCCCCGGAGGACTCGGTACCGCACCTGGCCGCCGTGCTGCTGCGCCAGCTCGGCTACCGCCACGAGGAGATCCCCGCCGCCGGCGAGGAGCGGGTGGCCTTCTGCCGGGCCGCGGTCGGCGCACTGCGGCTGGTCGTCGTCCTGGACGAGGTGCGCGACGTCGGGGCCGTACTCCCCCTGCTCCCGGACGCCGCCGGCGCCGCCCTGGTCATCGGCCGCGACCGGCCGCCGGCCGGCCTGGCCGGCGTCCTGTCCCTGCACCTGGAGACCATGAGCTCCGCCGACGCGCTGGAACTCCTCGTGCTGCGGGTGGGGGAGGAGCGGGTGGCGGGCCGCCGTGCCGTGGCGCGCGCGGCGCTCGAAGCGTGCGGTTGCTCGGAGGCCGCGATCGACGCGGTGGCGGCGGAACTGACGCTGGACGGCGGTACGGACCGTACGGCGGCCGAAGCCATGATCAACAGCACCGCGCTGCGCCTCACCCACGACCTCGCCCCGCCGGTGCTCGCCGCCTTCCGGCTGCTGGCCCTGCCGGACTGTCCCGAACTGCCGGCCGGCGCCGTGGCCGCCCTGACCGGCACCGAACCGGCCGCCGCGCGGGCGCATCTGGACACCCTGGTGCGGACCGGCCTGCTGAAGGCCTCGGCCCCCGGCCGCTACCGGCACCGCGAAGCGCTCGCCTCCTTCGCGCACGAGAGCCTGACCGGCCACACCTCGCCCGAGGACCGCAACGCCGCGCTGTCCCGGCTGCTCGACTGGTACCTCGTCACGGCCCACCTGGCATACGGCCTCGACGCGCCCGGCGCCCTGCTGCTCGACCGGACCGCACCGGCCGCCGCATCCGTCACGCCCGCCCCGCTCGCGGACCGTGCGGCGGCGGCGGACTGGTGGGCGGCGGAGGGGGCGGGAGCGCTGTCCGTCGTCCTGCAGACGGCGCAACTGCTGTCCGGGTCCCACGCCACCCGGTGCGCCGACACGCTGCTCCTCCTCGAACCCCTGCTGGGCACCGGCCGCTTGACGTCCCGGTACGAGGAGACCGCGCTGGCCGTGACCGCCCGGTCCGCCACCGGACGCGACAAGCGCGCGGAGGCGAGGGCCAGGCTGGCCCGCGCCCGCGCCTGCCTGGCGTTCGACCGGTTCCGCGAGGCGGAGGACGAGGCCCGCCGCGCGTACCGGCTGGGGCTGGACGCGGAGGACCCGGTGACCAGCGGCCGGGCCCCGCTGGCGCGCGGCGTCGCCGCGGCCGCGCTCCGCAGGCCCGACGCCGAGCGGCACTTCGCCCTGGCCATGAGCCACTGCCAGGTGCAGGGCGACCGGCTGGGCGAGGCCGCGGTCCTGGTGGAGCGGTCCCGGCTGTGCGTCCGCGACCGGCACGCGGAGCGGGGCGTCGAACTCGCCCGGCAGGGCGTGGAGATCTTCCGGTCCACCGGACAGGGGCACCGCTTCGGTACGGGCCTGTACTTCCTCGCCGTGGCGCAGGCCGAGGCGGGCCACCACGACGACGCGCTTAGCACCCTCCAGGAGGCGCTGCCCATCTTCGAGGCGTCCGGCCAGTTCCGCTGGACGGGCCTGACCCGTCTGCGGACCGCCGAGGCCCAGCTCGCCACGGGCCGGCTGGAGGCCGCGTTGCAGTCGGCGGAGGAAGCGGTGCGACTCCTGGCGGAGCCCGTCGACACCAGATTGGCCGACGGCCTGAGACTGCTGGCCCAGGTGCTGGAGGCCCTGGGACGGGAGCCGCGGGCCCATGAGCGCTGGGGCGCGGCCCTCGCCGTATACGAAGCGGTGAACGAAGAGCTGAACGTGACCGACACGGCCGCCTCACGAGGCACACGCCCGCCCCCGCCATGACGCCGGGCGGGGCGGCGTAGGGGCGGGGCGTGGTGGGGCCTACTCCGCGAACGCGGCCAGCGCGGTCGTCAGTTCCGCCGGGGCGTCCTCCTGTACGAGGTGCCCGGCACCCTCGATGAGGTGCAGCCGGGCGGACGGGATGGCCGATACGAGGTCGTGCGCCCAGGTGACGGGGAGCCAGGTGTCCTGCGTACCCCAGCACACCAGGGTGGGGACTGTGATCTCGCCGTAGCGGCCGTCGAGGTCCGCGGTGGTGTGCAGTCCGTTCTGCGCGATCTGCCGGTAGAAGGCGGGCTGTCCCTCCTTCGTGCACCACGGTTCGACCAGCTCTGCCAGCACGGCCGGGTGCAGGCCGGGGTGGCTCGCCGAGGACACGTACTCGGTGACCAGGGCCCGGTGCAGATGGGGCGGCAGCTGGGCGAAGACGTCGGCGTGCTCGCCGAGCAGGCGGTACGTCGCGGTGCCCCAGCCGGTGAGGGCGACCGCGTCGACGAGGGCGAGCCGCCGGTAGCGGGCGCCGTGCACGAGATGGGCGCGCAGCGCCACGTAGCCGCCGAAGTCGTGGGCGACGACCGTGGGTTCCCGGTCGGTGAGGCCCCAGTGGGCGAGCAGTTCGGTGAAGACCTCCGCCTGCCGCGGCAGGGACACGTCCTGGCCTTCGGCCTTCTCGGAGGCGCCGTAGCCGGGCAGGTCCCAGACGTGGACCCGGAAGCCTGCGGACAGGGCCCGTGCGACGCTCCGCCAGACGTACGAGGAGAACGGTGTGCCGTGCAGCAGGACGAGGGGCGGTGCCCCCTCCTCGCCGAGCGCGGTCCAGCGCACCTCTCCGGAGGTGCTGCGGTACGTACGGTCCAGACGCCATGATGTCATGACCGTAAACGTAGTGACTCCTTACAGCGGTGTCGAGGGGGCCCGTACGATCCGCGCCGGGGCGGTCCCGGGCGCCCGGCGCGGGGCGGCGCTCCCACGCGCCCGGTATGCGCCCCCGCGCCTGCTCGTAGAATCGTTCGCACCATGGTTTACCTCGACCACGCCGCCACCACCCCGATGCTCCCGGAGGCGGTGCAGGCGATGACCGCCCAGCTGACCGTCACCGGCAACGCGTCCTCGTTGCACGCCGCCGGCCGGCGAGCCCGGCGCACCGTAGAGGAGGCGCGGGAATCCCTCGCCTCGGCGCTCGGCGCGCGCCCCAGTGAGGTGGTCTTCACCGCGGGCGGCACCGAAGCCGACAACCTCGCGGTCAAGGGCCTGTACTGGGCCCGCCGGGACGCCGACCCGGCCCGTACCCGCGTCCTCGCCAGCCCCGTCGAGCACCACGCCGTCCTGGACGCCGTGGAGTGGCTCGCCGAGCACGAGGGCGCGCGCGTCGAATGGCTGCCCGTCGACGCGTACGGCCGGGTGCACGCCGACGCGCTCCGCGAGGCGATCGCGCGCGACCCCGACGACGTCGCCCTGGCCACCGTGATGTGGGCCAACAACGAGATCGGCACGGTCATGCCGGTCCGTGAACTGGCCGGGGCCGCCGCGGAATTCGACATTCCGCTGCACTCCGACGCGGTCCAGGCCTTCGGGCAGCTGGAGGTGGACTTCGCCGCCTCCGGCCTGGCCGCGATGGCCGTGTCCGCGCACAAGATCGGCGGACCGTACGGCGTGGGCGCGCTGCTGCTGCGGCGCGAGTACGCGCCCGTCCCCGTCCTGCACGGCGGCGGCCAGGAGCGGCAGGTGCGCTCCGGCACGCTGGACACCCCCGGCATCGCCGCGTTCGCCGCCGCCGCGCGGCACGCCGTCGCGCACCGCGAGGACTTCGCCCGCGACATCGGCGCCCTGCGCGACGACCTCGTCAAGGCGGTACGGGCCGCCGCCCCGGACGCCGTGCTCGGCGGCGACCCCGACCCGGCGGGCCGCCTGCCCGCCAACGCGCACTTCTCCTTCCCCGGCTGCGAGGGCGACTCCCTGCTGCTCCTCCTGGACGCCCAGGGCATCGCCTGCTCCACCGGGTCCGCCTGTACGGCCGGTGTCGCCCAGCCCAGCCACGTCCTGCTCGCCGCGGGCCTGGACGCGGACCTCGCCCGCGGCACGCTGCGCTTCTCCCTCGGCCACACCACCACCGAGGCGGACGTGGCGGCGCTGGCGGAGGCGATCGGCCCGGTGGTGGAACGGGCGCGGAGCGCCGGGCTGAGCTGAGGCCGGGGGTGCCGGGGCGGCTGAGCCCCGGCCCCGGGCCCCGCCGCGTTCACCGGACCGTGTCGAGCACGGCCCGGAGGAGCAGCCGCCAGGCCGGCCCGGCGCCGGTGCCGAAGGCCGCGGCGAGGGCGTACCCGATCGCGGCGTCCTCCCGCAGCGGCGGCGCGACGTCCGGATGCCAGTCGGCCCAGACGTGCCCGGCGCCGTCCGAGGAGAAGTCCGCGATCCGGCGGCCGTCCCTGACCAGGCGGCTGCCGTTGGGGGAGTCGGGCAGCAGCCGGTGGAGGATGCCGCCGTAGATCACGTCGACCCGGTGGGAGCGCCGGGTCGGCCGCCCCCTGCCGGGGGTGATGTGCGCGGGCCGGCCGTCGACGGTCAGCCGGAGGCAGGCGGCGTCGCGGGTGCCGATCGGTACGTACCCGGCCGCCGGCGCGCCCGGTGCGCGGCGCAGCTCGGCCGTGGGCAGGCGCTCGCCGCCCACCGTCAGCACTCCCGCCGTGGCGTCCAGGTCCAGCCGGACCCGGCCGAAGACGCGGTCCTCGGCGAGGCCGGGTCCGCGGCCGGTGCCGCCCGTCCGCCCGGCGGCCGGGGCTCTGTCGTACGCCATGAGTGGTCCGTTCCACGAGGGGCGCCGTGCGGCGCCCGCGCGTCCCGGCGGCCCCGCGTCACGCCCCCGATGCCGGGGACGGCCGGCGCAGCTCGGCGCGCACCAGGTCCAGGTACAGCCTCCAGTTCCAGTGTGGCCCGGGATCGGTGTGGTCGGTGCCCGGTACCTCCACATGGCCCACGATGTGCTGCCGGTCGGCGGGGAAGCCGTAGCGGCGGCAGATTCCGGCGGTCAGCCGCGCGGATGATGCGTACATGGCAGGCGTGAACGACGCCGGGCGGTCCACGAAGCCCTCGTGCTCGATGCCGATGCTGCGCTCGTTGTACGCGCGATTGCCCGCGTGGAACGCCACGTCCAGCTCGCGGACCGTCTGCGCCACCTGCCCGTCCTTGCGCACCACGTAATGCGCCGCGGCGCCGTGCAGCGGGCTCTGGAAGACCCGCAGGGCGTCCGTGTAGCCGCCCTGCACGACGTGGATGACGACCCGGTCGACGGTGTAGTCGTCCGGGCGGTCGGCCTCGCGCCAGTTCGCCGGGGCGGCCGGGACCCAGCGCGCGCCGCCGTAGTCCACCGCGCCGTCCGTCCGCGGCTTCTTCCGGCCCGGCAGCCGCCACCACCAGCGCAGCAGGTCGTCGTGCAGCGCGTACGCGGCACCGCCCGCCAGCGCCGCACCGGCGCCGCCCAGCAGCAGGGCCCGTCTGCTGAAGCCCCCGCCGGCCGTCTGCCCGGTATCCCCCGCGTCTCCCATGCGCTGCACAACGCTTGGGGGCCTGTCGGTGGTTCCGTCTACCCTGGAAGCGTTATGACGACTGACGCTCCCCGCCGCCTCCGCGTGCTCGCCGCCATGTCCGGCGGTGTCGACTCCGCCGTCGCCGCCGCCCGCGCCGCCGAGGCGGGCCACGACGTGACCGGTGTGCACCTCGCGCTCTCCGAGAACCCGAAATCCTTCCGCACCGGCGCCCGCGGCTGTTGCACGATCGAGGATTCGCACGACGCGCGCCGCGCCGCCGACGTCATCGGCATCCCGTTCTACGTATGGGACCTCGCCGAGCGCTTCCGTGAGGACGTCGTCGAGGACTTCTTCGCGGAGTACGAGGCGGGCCGCACCCCCAACCCCTGCCTGCGCTGCAACGAGAAGATCAAGTTCGCCGCGCTGCTGGACAAGGCGCTCGCCCTCGGCTTCGACGCGGTCTGCACCGGCCACTACGCGACGGTCGTGCGGCGCCCGGACGGCACCCGCGAGCTGCACCGCGCCTCCGACATGGCCAAGGACCAGTCGTACGTCCTCGGCGTCCTCGACGACAAGCAGCTCGCGCACGCCATGTTCCCCCTCGGCGACACCCTCACCACCAAGGCGGAGATCCGCGAGGAGGCCGCCCGGCGCGGCCTGTTCGTCGCCAAGAAGCCGGACAGCCACGACATCTGCTTCATCGCCGACGGCGACACCCAGGCGTTCCTCGCCAAGCGGCTGGGCACGGCCGAGGGCGACATCGTCGACGAGTCCGGCGCGAAGCTCGGCACGCACGAAGGCGCGTACGGCTTCACCATCGGCCAGCGCAAGGGCCTGCGCATCGGCACCCCGGCCCCCGACGGCAAGCCGCGCTACGTCCTGGACATCTCCCCGGTCGACAACACGGTCACCGTGGGCCCCGTGGAGTCCCTGGACGTGACGGGCCTGACCGCCGTCAAGCCCCGCTGGTGCGGCACCGCCCCGCCCCCCGGCCCCGCCGCGTACACCGCCCAGCTCCGCGCCCACGGCGGCGAGACCGCCGTCCGCGCCGAACTGGTCGACGGCACCGAGCTCCGTGTCACCTTCACGGAGCCGGTCCGCGGTGTGGCCCCCGGCCAGGCCATCGTGCTGTACGACGGCACCCGCGTCGTCGGCTCGGCGACGATCGCGACGACGGACCGCGTGCACGCCGTGGCCTAGCGGCCGGGCCGCTCACCGCGCGCCCCGCGCGGTGAGCGCCGCGGTCCACCGGGTCAGCGCACCCCGTGCACCGACCGCCGGTAGCCGGACCGCCGGTCCTCGATCGCGGTCCAGCGGTCGCCGTAGACGTTCTGCGTGATCGCGGGCTCCGCCAGGAAGTCGTGCGGGAAGCCCAGCGGCACGGCGCTCACCTCGTCGAGCCGCCGCAGGGCGTCGGCGTCCAGCTCCACGTCGACGCTCGCGAGGTTGTCGGCGAGCTGGCTCTCCTTGGTGGCGGCGATGACCGGGACGATGTTGCCCGGCCGCTGCCGCAGCCAGGCCAGCGCCACCTGCGCCGGGCTCCAGCCGCCCTGCTCGGCGACCTCCAGCACCGCCGTGATCGTCGCCTCCTCGTTGTCCGCCTTCCGGCCGTCGTCGCCGACGATGTCCAGCCGGCCCCGCTCGCCGCGGCGGTACTTGCCGGTCAGCTTGCCCGCCGCGAGCGGGGCCCACGCGAGGACGGCCAGGTCGAAGGCGCGCGCCTGGGGGAGCAGCTCCCGCTCCGGTGTGCGCTCCAGCAGGCTGTAGCGCAGCTGCGAGCCCGCGAAGGCGGTCCAGCCGCGCAGCTCGGCGAGGGTGTTGGCCTGCGCGATCTCCCAGGCCGGCCAGTCGGACACACCGACGTAGTGCACCTTGCCCGACCGTACGACGTCGTCCAGCGCCCGCATGGTCTCCTCGACGGGCGTGAAGTTGTCCCGCGCGTGCACCCAGAGGACGTCGAGGTGGTCGGTGCGCAGCCGGGCGAGGCTCTGCTCCACCGACTGCACCAGGTTCTTGCGGTGGCTGCCCGCCGCGTTCGGGTCGCCCTGGCGGGTCGCGCACGTGTACTTGCTGGCGAGCACGAAGCGGTCCCGGCGGCCTTCGAGCAGCTTGCCGAGGATCTTCTCGGAGCTGCCGTCGGTGTAGTTGTTGGCGGTGTCGAGGAAGTTGCCGCCCGCGTCCTCGTACGCGTCCAGAATCCGCGCGCTGGTGTCCTCCGGGGCGCCCCAGCCCCAGTCCGAGCCGATGGTCATGGTGCCGAGGCTCAGCTCGCTCACCCGCAGACCGGTCCTGCCGAACAGTGTGTAACGCACGAAGAGTTCCCCTTCGGTGGTCGGGTCGTGCGTCAGACGCTAGGAGCTGGAGGGCACTCCAACGCAAGGGCCCGGCCGCAGGGGGCCCGGGCACTGACAAATGTCACGCGGATGTGCTTACACCCGTTCCTGCCGGAGCGAGGGCCCTGGCGGCGAAGCTGAACGCATCGCAAGGGACGGCGCGGACAGCGACACGGAGGACCCCATGAGCAGCAAGATCCCGCACGGCACGGCAGGCGGTTCCGGCACCGGCTCCGGCGGGACGCCCCGGTCCGGCGCGCAGCTGGAGGGCCCCCGGGCGCTGCTCGTGGACGCGGGCGTCCCGATCGCCTCGTACTACGTCCTCACCGGCGTCTTCGGCATGAGCACCCTCGCCGCGCTGGCCTGGAGCGGCGCGCTGCCGGCCGCCCGCTCGCTGTGGAGCCTGGCCAGGGAACGCCGCTTCAACGCGGTGGCCACCCTGATGACGGCAACCAATCTCGTCGGCCTGCTGCTGAGCCTGGTGGCGGGCGACGAGCGGCTGATGCTGGCCAAGGACAGCGCCGTGAGCAGCACCTTCGGCCTGGCCGTGCTGGTGTCCGCGCTGATCGGCCGGCCGCTGATGGCGCCGGCGCTCAAGCCGTGGATCACCAAGGGCGACGCGGCCAGGAGCGCCGCGTGGGACCGGCTGACGGCGGAGTCGGCGTGGTTCCGGCGGGTGCAGCGACGGCACTCCGCCGTGTGGGGCGCCGCGCTGCTGGGGGAGTGCGTGGCGCGGGTGATCGGCGCGTTCACGCTGCCGGTGGACACGATGGTGTGGCTGGGCACGGTGATGCTGATCGCGGCCATCGTCCTCGCCATCGTGGTCTCGGGGGTGCTCGGCATCGACCGGATGGAGAAGCTGGTCAGGGCCGAGGCGGCGGCGCACACGGAGGCGGCGGAGGCCGGAACGGCGGTTGCCGCCCCGGCCCCGTCCGTCAGCGCAGTCCCGGAAGAGACCGCAGCTCGGTGATCCGCAGGGCGCGCGCGAGCAGCAGGAAGAGCAGGGCCATGGTCGCGGCCCCGGCGGCAAGGGCCAGGGCCGTCGACCAGAAGGCGTCCCCGCCGGCACCGGCACAGGCGCGCGCCGCGGCCCAGCCCGCCGCCCCGGCAGCCAGCGCGGCACCGGTCAGCTTGCCGTACGTACGGCTCAGCCGGCGCCCGTCCAGCCGTCCCTCCAGCCGCCGCCGCAGCAGGTACGCGCTGGCCAGCAGCCCGACGGCGTACGACACGGCGTACGCGGCGGCCATGCCGGTGACCGCCCACCGGGCCGGCAGCAGGAAGTGGCAGGCGGTGGCGAGCGCGATGTTGACGCCGGAGATCCAGACGGCCATCAGGAACGGCGTACGGGTGTCCTCGAAGGCGTAGAAGCCGCGCAGCAGCAGCGACTGGGCGGAGAACGGGATCAGTCCCAGCCCCAGGGCCTGGAGCATCTGGCCCAGCGGCACGGCGGACTCGGCACTGGCGGCGCCGTGCGCGTACAGCAGCTGCGCCGTCTCCGGGCCGAAGGCCACGAAGAAGACGGCCGCGGGGACGATGACCGCGCCACTGATCCGCAGCGCGCGGGAGAGGTCGTCCCGCAGGTCGTCCAAGCGCCGCTCGGCGACCGCCCGGGTCATCCGGGGCAGCAGCGCGGTGATCAGCGAGACGGTCACGATGGACTGCGGCAGTCCCCAGATGTTCTGCGCGTACGTGTACGAGGAGAAGCCGGCACCGGCCTTGGGCAACTCCTGGTCGGCGGCCGTCGCGAAATGCGTGACCACGGTCATCGAGACCAGGTTGACCAGCACGAACAGCAGCGTCCAGCGCGCCGCGTTCGCGCTCTTGCGCAGCCCGGTGCCGCGCCAGTCGAAGCGCGGCCGGAAGCGGAACCCCGCCTCGCGGGCGTAGGGGATCAGCGCGAGCGCCTGGAGGGCGATGCCGATCGTGGTGCCCACGCCGAGCAGCCGCACCTGCGCGTCGGTGATGTCCGCCACCGTCTCCGGGACGGTCAGCAGGCCCACGTAGGCGCCGAACATGGCGATCAGGACGACGTTGTTGAGCACCGGCGTCCACATCATCGCGCCGAACTTCCCGCGCGCGTTGAGCACCTGCCCCAGGATGCCGTACACCCCGTAGAAGAAGATCTGCGGCAGCAGGAACCGTGCGAAGACCACGGTCAGTTCGTAGGCGGCGTGGTTCTGCGGTGTGTCCGTCGTGTAGAGGCCCACGATCTCGGGCGCGGCCCACACCGCGAGCAGCGTGCCGACGCCGAGGACGGTCAGGACGAGCGTGACGAGCCGCTGCTCGTGGGCCCGCCCGCCGTCCGGGTGCTCGACCCTGGCCCGCACCAGCTGCGGTACGAGCACCGCGTTCAGGGCGCCGCCGATCAGCAGCGTGTACAGGCTCATCGGGACGAGGTTGGCCGTGTTGTACGTGGTGGCCAGCAGTCCCGTACCGAGGGCGGCGGCCTGGAGGACGCCGCGGAACAGGCCCGTCGCCCGGGAGACGACCGTGCCCGCGGCCATCAGGAGGGAGGAGCGGCGCAGGCTGCCGGGGGACGGCCCGGCCCCGCCGTCCGCCTCTCTCCCGCCACCGGCCGCTAACGCGGCATCCGCCCCTTCGACCGCATCCGCCCCCTTGCCCCCGCTGCCTCCGGCCGTGTTCCGCCTGTGCGTATCCGTACGCGTTCCGTCCACCATGACGGCAACCTAAACCCCGGACTTCGCGGGTTGCGACTTCCGCCCCGGTGGCCCCCCGCGGTCCGCGGGCCCCTAGGCTCGACGGTAGCGACGGGACGCACAGGGGCCGCCCGGCCGGTGCGGCGCTGTGCGCGTGGTCCCGGTCGACCGGTGGCCCTTCGTCGGCGACGAAGGGAAGAGAAGACATGTCGACAGTTCATGCCGGTGCCGGTACGGCCGGGCGGGGAACCTCGGTGTCGTTGGAGTTTCTGCACCAGGAACTGGTGCGGCGCAACCCCGGAGAGCCCGAGTTCCACCAGGCCGCACTCGAAGTGCTGCAGACGCTCGCCCCGGCACTGGCGGCGCGCCCCGAATACGCCGAGGCCAAGATCCTGGAACGGATCTGCGAGCCGGAGCGCCAGATCCTCTTCCGCGTGCCCTGGCAGGACGACTCGGGGGCCGTCCACATCAACCGCGGCTTCCGGGTGGAGTTCAACAGCGCGCTCGGGCCCTACAAGGGCGGGCTGCGCTTCCACCCGTCCGTCAACCTCGGCATCGTCAAGTTCCTCGGCTTCGAGCAGATCTTCAAGAACGCGCTCACCGGGCTGAACATCGGCGGCGGCAAGGGCGGCAGCGACTTCGACCCGCGCGGCCGCTCCGACGCCGAGGTGATGCGGTTCTGCCAGTCCTTCATGACCGAGCTGCACCGGCACCTCGGCGAGCACACCGACGTACCGGCGGGCGACATCGGCGTCGGCGGCCGGGAGATCGGCTATCTCTTCGGGCAGTACCGGCGCATCACCAACCGCTGGGAGGCCGGGGTGCTGACCGGCAAGGGGCTCGACTGGGGCGGCTCCACGGCCCGTACGGAGGCCACCGGCTACGGCAACGTGCTGTTCACCGCCGAGATGCTGCGGCAGCGCGGCGAGGACTTCGACGGCCAGCAGGTCGTGGTCTCCGGCTCCGGCAACGTCGCCGTCTACACGATCGAGAAGGCCCAGGCGCTCGGCGCGAACGTGCTGACCTGTTCGGACTCCGGCGGCTATGTGATCGACGAGAAGGGCATCGACCTCGCCCTGCTCAAGCAGATCAAGGAAACCGAGCGGGGCCGCATCGAGGAGTACGCGGACCGGCGCGGCGCGTCGGCCCGGTACGTACCGGGCGGGCGGGTCTGGGACGTGGCCTGCGACGTCGCACTGCCCTCCGCCACCCAGAACGAGCTGGACGCCGACGCCGCGCGCATCCTCGTGCGCAACGGCGTCAAGGCGGTCTCCGAAGGCGCCAACATGCCGACGACGCCCGGGGCGGTGGCCCTCCTCCAGGAAGCGGGGGTGGCCTTCGGGCCCGGCAAGGCGGCCAACGCGGGCGGTGTGGCCACCAGCGCGCTGGAGATGCGGCAGAACTCCGGCCGCGAGTCCTGGAGCTTCGAGCGCACCGAAGGCGAACTGGCGGCGATCATGCGCAACATCCACGACACGTGCGCCGAGACCGCGGAGCGCTACGGCGTGCCGGGGGACTACGTCACGGGCGCGAACATCGCGGGCTTCGAGCGGGTGGCGGAGGCGATGCTGGCGCAGGGCCTGATCTGAGGGCGGACCGGGCCGGGCGGGCGGCGGGCGCCGCCCGCCCGGCACCGGACCGATGCCGGTGGCGGCTCGTAGAGTGAGCGGCATGAACATCTGTGTCTTCTGCTCCGCCGCCGACCTCGACGACCGCTACACCACCCCGGCCCGGGAGTTCGCCCAGCTGATGGGCAAGGGCGGCCACGCGCTGGTGTGGGGCGGCTCGGACAGCGGTCTGATGAAGGTCATGGCCGACGGCGTGGAGGCGGCGGGCGGCCGGCTCGTCGGCGTCTCCGTGGACTTCCTCGCGCACAAGGTGCGCGAGGGGGTGGACGACATGGTGGTCACCAAGGACCTCGCCGAGCGCAAGGCCGAGCTGCTGGCGCGCGCCGACGCGATCGTCATCATGGTCGGCGGCACGGGCACGCTCGACGAGGCCACGGAGATCCTGGAGCTGAAGAAGCACGGGCTGCACACCAAGCCCGTGGTGCTCCTGAACACCGCCGGTTTCTACGACGGCCTCAAGGAGCAGTTCCGGCGCATGGAGGACGAGGGCTTCCTGCCGCTGCCGCTCACGGAGCTGGTCTTCTTCGCGGAGGACGGCGCCGGCGCCCTGGCGTATCTGGAGGAGCAGGCGGGCATCCAGGGCTGAGGCGTACACGGGGGCGGCTTCGGGGGGCGGTCGTACGGGCGAGACGGCCGTACGGGGCGGAGGCGAGCCGTACGGGCGGGACCGGCCCGTGCGGATGCGGCGGAGCCGGTGATTCCGCTTCACGCGGACGGTGCCGCCCAGAACCCCTGCCCCTCGTTAGGATCGGGCCCATGGGTACGCACTTGATCACAGGCGCAGGATCGGGCATCGGAGCGGCGATCGCGCGGCGGCTCGCCGACCGCGGCGAGGACCTCTGGCTGCTGGCGCGCGACGCCGGCCGCGCCAAGGAACTGGCCGGGCAGTTCCCCGGCGCCCGTACGGTGGTCGGCGACCTCGCCGCCCCCGAGAAGCTGGACTGGGCCTTCGGCAAGCAGTCCCTGCCGGACCGCCTCGACTCCCTCATGCACATCGCGGGCGTCGTCGAACTGGGCGCGATCGGCGACCTCGGCCCCAAGGCCTGGCAGCGCACCCTCGCCGCCAACCTCCTCTCGCCCGCCGAGCTGACCCGCCAGTTCCTCCCGCAGCTGCGGCTCGCCAAGGGCCACGTGATCTTCGTCAACTCGGGCGCCGGCCTGAACGCGGGCCCCCAGTGGGGCGCGTACGCCGCCAGCAAGCACGGCCTGAAGGCGCTGGCCGACTCGCTGCGGGCCGAGGAGCACGGCAACGGCGTACGGGTGACCTCCGTCTACCCGGGCCGCACCGCCACCCCCATGCAGGAGAGCGTCTTCCGCCAGGAGGGCCGGGAGTACGACGCGGCGCAGTGGATCGACCCGGAGTCGGTCGCCACGACCATGCTGACCGCGCTCGACCTGCCGCGGGACGCGGAGATCAACGACCTGACGGTGCGACCGGGGCGGTGAACGCACGCTGACGGGCCCCTTGGTCCGACCGCGATCCGGGGCCCGTCACCGCACCATCAAGCCCGTCCGGCGCTTGAGGACGAGCGGGCCGCGGGCGACGCGGCAACGGCGGACGCCCGGCCCCGGACGTCCCCCGGCCCCCCGCGGCCAACGGCCGCACCGCTTACCCTCGGACGGTGACCGAGAACAACACCCCCGCCCGCCTCGTCGGCAACGCCGGCACCGCCACCGGAGTCGGTTCGATGCCCGGCGGCGACGCCCGCGAGGCCGCCAGGACCGTGACCGGCTCGCTGGAGACGTTCCCGTACCTGCCGGAGCTGCCCGCCCGAGGGCCCGGTGCCGACATGATCGGCCGCACCGCCGGTCTCCTCGTCGAGGTGTACGCCCACGTGGAGCCGAGCGGCTGGCGGATCAGCGACCGGCCCGGCCGGGACACCCGGCGCGCCCGCTCCTGGATGGGCGAGGACCTCGACGCGCTGGAGGAGTTCACCCAGGGCTACGCGGGCGACCTGAAGATCTCGGCCGTCGGCCCGTGGACCCTGGCCGCCGCGCTGGAACTGCGCAACGGCGAGGCCGCCCTCAGCGACCCCGGCGCCTGCCGGGACCTGACGGCGTCGCTGGCCGAGGGACTGCGGGCACACCTCGCCGACGTACGGCACCGGGTGCCCGGCGCGCGACCGGTGCTCCAGCTCGACGAGCCGTCGCTGACCGCGGTGCTCCAGGGGCGGATCAAGTCCGCGAGCGGCTACCGCACGCACCGCGCCGTGGACCGGGCCGTCGTGGAGGGCGCCCTGCGCGACCTGGTCGCCGTCGCCGGTGACGCGGGCGCGCCGGTGGTCGTCCACTCCTGCGCCCCCGAGGTCCCCTTCGCGCTGCTGCGCCGGGCGGGCGTGACCGGCGTCTCGTTCGATTTCGGGCTGCTCACCGAGCGTGAGGAGGAGGCGATCGGCGAGGCGGTCGAGGGCGGTACGACGCTCCTGGCGGGCGTGGTGCCGGGCGTGGACGGCCCATTGTCAGACCCTGCCGGTAGCGTCATGGGTGTCAGGACGCTGTGGCGCAGGCTGGGGCTGTCGCCGGGGACTCTCGCCGAGTCCGTGGTGGTCACTCCGTCGTGCGGGCTGGCGGGTGCTTCGCCCGCATATGCCCGTAAGGCCCTCGCCCACTGTGTCCGGGCCGCGAGATCGCTCGCAGACAACCCTGAGTGACCGCACTCAAGGACCACGGGAGGACGTAACGGTGGCCGGCGAACAGCACACGGCGGGGCACGCGGTGCCCGCGAAGGCGCGGGAAGAGCACGCTCATCTGGCCGAGCAGATCGAGGAGCACCGCTTCCGCTACTACGTGCGGGACGCCCCCGTCGTCAGCGACGCGGAGTTCGACAAGCTGCTGCGCTCCCTGGAGGCGCTGGAGGAGGAGCATCCGGAGCTGCGGACCCCGGACTCGCCCACCCAGAAGGTCGCCGGGCAGTACGAGACCGAGTTCACCGAGGTCGCCCACCGCGAGCGGATGCTCTCGCTGGACAACGCCTTCGACGACGAGGAACTGGGCGCCTGGGCCGAGCGCCTCGCGACGGAGCTGGGCGGCGACCCGAAGAGCGCCGGCTACCACTTCCTGTGCGAGCTGAAGGTCGACGGCCTCGCGGTCAACCTGACGTACGAGAACGGCCGGCTCACCCGCGCCGCCACCCGCGGCGACGGCCGTACGGGCGAGGACATCACCCCCAACGTCCGCACGATCACCGAGATCCCGGACCGCCTGAAGGGCGACCGCGTCCCGGAGCTGGTGGAGGTGCGCGGCGAGGTCTACTTCCCCATGGAGAAGTTCCTGGAGCTGAACGAGCGGCTGGTCGCCGACGGCAAGCCCCCGTTCGCCAACCCGCGCAACGCCGCCGCCGGTTCGCTGCGCCAGAAGGACCCGAAGGTCACGGCCACCCGCCCGCTGCACATGGTCGTGCACGGCATCGGCGCCCGCGAGGGCTTCGACATCGACTGCCAGTCGCATGCGTACGACCTGCTGCGCGAGTGGGGCCTGCCCACCTCCGACCACAACGAGGTCGTCGACTCCCTGGAGGCGGTGCGCGGGTTCATCAAGCGCTACGGCGACCCGGAGACCCGGCGCACGGCGGTCGCCCACGAGATCGACGGCACCGTGGTCAAGCTGGACGAGATCGCCCTGCAGGGCCGCCTCGGCTCGACCTCGCGCGCGCCGCGCTGGGCGATCGCCTGGAAGTACCCGCCGGAGGAGGTCAACACCAAGCTGGTGGACATCCGCGTCGGCGTCGGCCGCACCGGCCGCGTCACGCCGTACGCGGTGGTCGAGCCGGTCACGGTGGCCGGCTCCGAGGTCGAGTTCGCCACGCTGCACAACCAGGACGTGGTCAAGGCCAAGGGCGTCTACATCGGCGACACGGTCGTGCTGCGCAAGGCGGGCGATGTGATCCCGGAGATCCTGGGCCCGGTGGTGGACCTGCGGGACGGCAGCGAGCGGGAGTTCGTGATGCCCGCCGAGTGCCCCGAGTGCGGTACGGCGCTGCAGCCCGCCAAGGAGGGCGACATCGACCTGCGCTGCCCCAACGCCCGCTCCTGCCCCGCCCAGATCCGCGAGCGGCTCTTCTACCTGGCCGGCCGCAAGTGCCTGGACATCGAGAACTTCGGCTATGTGGCGGCCACCGCCCTCAGCCAGCCCCTGGAGCCCGCCGAGGCGCCGCTGAAGGACGAGGGCGATCTCTTCGACCTGTCCATCGAGCAGCTGCTGCCCATCAAGTCCTATGTGCTCGACCCGGACAGCGGCCTGCCCAAGCGCGACCCCAAGACCGGCGAGGAGAAGGTCGTCACCTTCTTCGCCAACCAGAAGGGCGAGCCGAAGAAGAACGCCCTGGCGATGCTGGAGAACATCCAGGCAGCCAAGGAGCGTCCGCTGGCGCGGATTCTGACGGGCCTGTCGATCCGTCACGTGGGCCCGGTGGCGGCCCAGGCGCTCGCCCTGGAGTTCCGTTCGCTGGACCGGATCAGGGACGCGAGCGAGGAGGAGCTGGCCGCCGTGGAGGGCGTCGGCGCGACCATCGCGGCCTCGCTCAAGCAGTGGTTCGCCGAGGACTGGCACCGCGAGGTCGTGGAGAAGTGGCGGACCGCCGGTGTCCGGATGGAGGAGGAATCTTCAGGAGAAGAAGGCCCGCGTCCACTTGAAGGCGTCACCGTCGTTGTAACGGGCACACTTCAGTCACACACCAGAGATGGCGCGAAAGAAGCCCTGCAGCGTCTCGGAGCGAAGGTGACCGGTTCCGTTTCGAAGAAGACCGGTTTCGTGGTGGTGGGAGACAATCCTGGTTCGAAGTACGACAAGGCCATGCAGTTGAAGGTGCCTGTGCTAGACGATGACGGCTTCGCGGTGCTGCTTGAGCAGGGTCCCGATGAAGCACGAGCGGTAGCTGTCACTCCGCCTGAGGGCGAGTGAGGAGTCACCTCATCGGCGCATAGCAGATGGTTCCGGATGGCCGGGTCGCATTCGGGCAACCGCTGCCGATCGCTGCCCGCGGCGGCCTTCTGCGGCCTACTGTTGAGGTGTGCGCCTGCCGTGGCGCGGGCACAGCCGGCTGTGAGAGGTATCGGAATGAAACCGACCGACAGCGCCGCTCCGGCGTCGCGGCTTGGCCGGCTCGTCGTGCCCGCGCTGCCCGCGGCCGTCGTGCTGGTGGCGGGCGGCGCGCTCGCGGTGGGAGTGATCCGGACGCTCGGCGCCGGCCGGGCGCTCTTCCCGGAAGGCGCCGTCGGCTGGGCCCTGGCGATCCTGACCGGTGTCATCGTGGGCCACCTGGTCGCGCTCGGCCGCGACCGCTGGTGGGGCGGCACCGGCTCGGGCGCGGCCCTGGCCCTCGCCGTCCTGCTGCTGTACGGCTGGGTGCCCGCCGTCCTGGTGAGCGTGGCCGTGGTCCTGCTCGTCGGCGCCGCCCGCCGCCACCGCTGGCGACAGGCCCTGCTGCACGGGGCGGTGGACATCCTCGGGATCGGCGCCGCGGCGCTGGGCCTCGCCGCCTTCCACGTCGTACCGACCATCGAGCACCCGTGGCAGCCCGCCGCCTGGGACCTGTCCGTACTGCCCGACATCCTGGTCGCGGCCGTCGCCTACCTGGTCGTCACCCGCGCCCTGCTGTGGTTCACGATGGCCCCGCGCGGCGGCGGCCTGCCCACCATCGCCCGGACGGCCCTGGCCCGCCAGGCCCTGGTCGGCGTGGCGCTGCTGGGGATCTCGCCGCTGATCGTGGTGGCCGCCGTGCACGCGCCCTTCTTACTCCCGATGTTCGCCGTCCCCCTGATCGCCCTGGACTCCACCCTGTGGATCGCCCGGGCCCGCGCCGAGGAGCAGCTGCGCGACCCGCTGACCGGCCTGCCCAACCGGCAGTGGCTGCTGGAGCGCACCTGGACCGCGCTGGACGACGCCGAGCGCATCGGCGCCCGCTCCGCGCTGGTCCTGATCGACCTGGACCGCTTCCGTTCGGTGAACGACACCCTCGGCCACCTGGCCGGTGACCGGCTGCTGCTCCAGATCGCCGACCGGCTGCGGCACGCGCTGCCGCGCGGGGCGGAAGTGGCCCGGCTCGGCGGCGACGAGTTCGCGGTCCTGCTGCCCACCGCGGACTCCCTGACCAGCGCCCAGCGGGTGGCCCGCAACCTGGTCGCCGCCCTGGGCTCCCCGCTGGACCTGGACGGACTCACCCTCGTGCTGGAAGCCAGCGCGGGGGTCGCGGTCTTCCCCGACCACGCGCTGGACGCCGAGGGCCTGCTGCGCCGGGCCGACGTCGCCATGTACCAGGCCAAGCGGGACCGCAGCGGCGTCGAGGTCTACGAGGCCAAGCGCGACGGCAACACCCCCGACCGGCTGGGCCTGTTGGGCGATCTGCGCCGCGCGCTGGACGCCGGCGACGTGGAGCTGCACTACCAGCCCAAGGTCGGCTTCGACGGCCACGTGGCCGGGCTGGAGGCGCTGGTCCGGTGGGTCCATCCGGAGCGCGGCAGGGTCCCTCCGGACGAGTTCATCGCCATCGCCGAGTCGTCCGGGCTGATGCCGCGCCTGACGGAGTACGTCCTGGAGACCGCGCTCGCCCAGGTGGCCCGCTGGCGCGCGTCCGGCCTGGAGGTGCCGGTCGCGGTCAACGTCTCCCCGCGCGACGTGCACACCCCCGGCTTCGCCGGCGCGGTGGCCGCGCGGCTGGCCCGCCATCAGGTGCCGCCCGGCTCCCTCCAGTTGGAGATAACGGAGCACGTCCTGCTGGAGGACCCGCAGCGGGCCGCCGACACGCTGGCCGGGCTGACCGGCCACGGGGTCAAGATGTCCCTCGACGACTTCGGCACCGGCTACTCCTCCCTCGTCCACCTGCGCCGGCTGCCGGTCAGCGAGCTGAAGATCGACCGCTCCTTCGTCGCCCGGCTCGCCGTCGACAACGAGGACGCCGAGATCGTCCGCTGCACGCTGGACCTGGCCCACTCGCTCGGCCTGCTCGTGGTCGCCGAGGGCGTCGAGGACGACGAGACCTGGGAGCGGCTGCGCGACCTGGGCTGCGACGCCGTACAGGGCTGGCTGGTCGCCGCCGCGATGCCGCCGGACGAGACCACGGCCTGGCTGCGGGCCCGCGGCGAGCGCGGCTGGCAGCGCGAGACGGAGCGGCCCGCCGCCGAGCCCCAGCACGAGCGCGCCACGGCGGTCGAGGAGGCCGACCAGCGCGTCACCTGACGCGCCCGCCGCCGTCGCGCGGCTCCGTACCCCGCCGGCCCCGTACCCCGCCCCGGTCCGCAGCCCTGCGGACCGGCCGCCACCGGCCCGCACCCGTACCCCGCCGGTGGCTCCGTACGGCCTCCCGCCCCCTTTTCCCCACCCCTCCGGAAACGACTGCGGCGAGCCCCTCCGGGAATGCGTTTCGAACCCCTATCGGCTACGCAATAGGATTGGCCCGGACAACACAGCCAAGACACTCACCCTGAGGATCGCTGCATGCCTGGCATCACGCGCGAGGAGGTTGCCCACCTCGCCCGGCTGGCGCGCTTGGAGCTGAAGGACGAAGAGCTCGATCACTTCGCCGGACAGCTCGACGACATCATCGGCGCGGTCGCCCGCGTCTCCGAGGTCGCCGACCAAGACGTACCGCCGACCTCCCACCCGCTGCCCCTGACCAACGTCATGCGGCCGGACGTGGTCCGTCCGTCGCTGACCCCCGAGCAGGCGCTGTCCGGCGCCCCGGCCCAGGAGCAGCAGCGTTTCAAGGTGCCGCAGATCCTGGGGGAGGAGTGACCGACATGGCAGATCTGATCAAGCTCACCGCCGCCGAGACCGCGGCGAAGATCGCCTCCGGCGAGGTCACGGCCGTCGAGGTCACCGAGGCGCACCTGGCCCGCATCGAGGCCGTCGACGAGAAGGTGCACGCCTTCTTGCACGTGGACCGCGAGGGCGCGCTCGCCCAGGCCCGCGCCGTGGACGCCAAGCGCGAGCGCGGCGAGAAGCTGGGCCCGCTGGCCGGCGTGCCGCTCGCCCTGAAGGACATCTTCACCACGGAGGGCATTCCCACCACCGTCGGCTCGAAGATCCTCGAAGGCTGGATCCCGCCGTACGACGCGACGCTGACCAAGCGGCTCAAGGCCGCCGACGTGGTCATCCTCGGCAAGACCAACATGGACGAGTTCGCCATGGGGTCCTCCACCGAGAACAGCGCCTACGGCCCGACCGGCAACCCCTGGGACCTCACCCGCATCCCCGGCGGCTCCGGCGGCGGCTCCTCCGCCGCGCTCGCCGCCTACGAGGCCCCGCTCGCCATCGGCACGGACACCGGCGGCTCCATCCGCCAGCCCGCCGCCGTCACCGGCACGGTCGGCGTCAAGCCCACCTACGGCGCGGTCTCCCGCTACGGCATGGTGGCGTTCTCCTCGTCCCTCGACCAGGGCGGGCCCTGCGCCCGTACGGTCCTGGACGCGGCGCTCCTGCACGAGGCCATCGCCGGCCACGACGAGCTGGACTCGACCTCCATCGACGCGCCGGTCCCGGCGGTCGTCGAGGCGGCCCGCAACGGCGACGTCAAGGGCATGCGCGTCGGCGTCGTCAAGGAGTTCTCCGGCGAGCACTACCAGGCCGGCGTCATGCAGCGCTTCAACGAGTCCGTGGAGCTGCTGCGGGAGCTGGGCGCGGAGGTCGTCGAGATCTCCTGCCCCTCCTTCGACCTCGGACTGTCGGCGTACTACCTGATCGCGCCGTCCGAGTGCTCCTCGAACCTGGCCCGCTTCGACGCCATGCGCTACGGCCTGCGGGTCGGCGACGACGGCACCCGCTCGGCCGAGGACGTCACGGCCCTGACCCGCGAGGCCGGCTTCGGCCCCGAGGTCAAGCGCCGCGTGATGCTCGGCACGTACGCGCTCAGCTCCGGCTACTACGACGCGTACTACGGCTCGGCGCAGAAGGTGCGCACCCTGATCACCCGGGACTTCGAGAAGGCCTTCGAGCAGGTCGACGTGCTGGTCTCGCCGACCACGCCCACCACCGCCTTCCCGATCGGCGAGCGCGCCGACGACCCGATGGCGATGTACCTCGCCGACCTGTGCACGATCCCGACGAACCTGGCAGGCAACGCGGCCATGTCGCTGCCCTGCGGCCTGGCCCCCGAGGACGGGCTGCCGGTGGGTCTGCAGATCATCGCTCCTGCCATGGCCGACGACCGGCTCTACAAGGTCGGTGCCGCGGTCGAGGCCGCGTTCACCGCCCGTTGGGGGCACCCGCTGCTTGAGGAGGCACCGTCCCTGTGAGTGGAAAGCTCGCGAAGGCCAAGGGCTTCAAGAAGTCCAAGGCCGGTACGTATCTGTCCATCGGCACCACGCTGTTCGGTGCGGTGAGCGTCGTCAAGCAGGCGAAGGCGGCCAAGGGCGAGCAGGACCGGCTCCAGCTGCTCGATGCCGTCGTCTCCGCCGCCGCCATCGCCACCGGAGTCGCGCTGCTGGTCCGCGATCTGCGTCGGCTCGGCAACGACGACGTGCTCGCGGGCTGAGCGGGACTGAGAGGTAAAGTTTTCCGTGACCGTCACTGAACTGGTGTCGTACGAGGACGCGCTGGCCACCTACGACCCCGTGATGGGTCTTGAGGTGCACGTCGAACTCGGCACCGAGACCAAGATGTTCTGCGGGTGCTCGACCGCCCTGGGCGCCGACGCCAACTCGCAGACCTGCCCCACCTGCCTCGGCATGCCCGGCTCACTGCCGGTCGTCAACGCGGTGGGCGTCGAGTCCGCCGTCAAGATCGGCCTGGCCCTGAACTGCTCGATCGCCGAGTGGTGCCGTTTTGCCCGGAAGAACTACTTCTATCCGGACATGCCGAAGAACTTCCAGACGTCGCAGTACGACGAGCCCATCGCCTTCGACGGGTACCTGGACGTCCAGCTGGAGGACGGCGAGGTCTTCCGCGTGGAGATCGAGCGCGCCCACATGGAGGAGGACACCGGCAAGTCGACGCACGTCGGCGGCGCCACCGGCCGTATCCACGGCGCGTCCCACTCCCTGCTGGACTACAACCGCGCCGGCATCCCGCTCATCGAGATCGTCACCAAGCCCATCCAGGGCGCGGGCGAGCGGGCCCCCGAGGTCGCCAAGGCGTACGTCGCCGAGCTGCGCGAACTGATCAAGGCGCTGGGCGTCTCCGAGGCCCGGATGGAGATGGGCCAGATGCGCTGCGACGTGAACCTGTCGCTGCGTCCCAAGGGCACCGAGAAGTTCGGCACCCGCTCGGAGACGAAGAACGTCAACTCGCTGCGCAGCGTCGAGCGGGCCGCCCGCTTCGAGGTCCAGCGGCACGCGGCCGTGCTGTCCTCGGGCGGCACGATCGTGCAGGAGACCCGTCACTTCCACGAGGAGGACGGCTCCACCACGCCCGGCCGGATCAAGGAGGAGGCCGAGGACTACCGGTACTTCCCGGAGCCCGACCTCGTCCCGGTGGCGCCGTCGCGCGAGTGGGTCGAGGAGCTGCGCCGGGGCCTGCCCGAGCTGCCGCGCGTGCGCCGCAACCGGCTGCGCGAGGACTGGGGCGTCTCCGAGCACGACATGCAGTCGATCCTCAACGCCGGCGCCGTGGACCTGATCGTCGCCACCATCGAGGCCGGCGCGGACTCCGCCGCCGCCCGCAAGTGGTGGATGGGCGAGCTGGCCCGCCGCGCCAACGAGGACGGCGTCGACCTCGCCGCCCTGCCCATCACCCCGGCGCAGGTCGCACGGGTCGCCGCGCTGGTCGCCGAGGGCTCCCTCAACGACAAGCTGGCCCGCCAGACCATCGAGGGCGTCCTCGCGGGCGAGGGCGACCCGGACACCGTCGTCGACAAGCGCGGCCTGAAGGTCGTCTCCGACGAGGGCGCGCTGGGCAAGGCCGTCGACGAGGCGATCGAGTCCAACGCCGCCATCGCCGACAAGATCCGCGGCGGCAAGGTCGCCGCGGCCGGCGCCCTGGTCGGCGCGGTCATGAAGGCCACCCGCGGCCAGGCCGACGCGGCCCGCGTCCGCGAGCTGATCCTGGAGAAGCTGGGCGTCGAGGGCTGACGTCCGGCCGCAGCGGCCCGAAGGGGCGGCACACCTCCGCGGTGTGCCGCCCCTTTGCCGTACAGCCGTCGGGCCGTTTGGCGTACAGCCGTCGAACGGTTACGGCAGGTTGTGCACGTGCGGCCCCACCGCGTTGGACCAGGCGTTGCCGGTCGCCGCGTCCCAGTTGGTGGACCAGGTCATGGCGCCGCGCAGGGACGGGTAGGTCTTGGCGGGCTTGAAGGAGCCGCAGCCGGTGCCCTTGGTGAGGCAGTCGAGGGCGTTGTTGACGATGCCGGGCGACACGTAGCCGCCGCCCGCGGCGCGGGTGGAGGCGGGCACACCGATGCCGACCTGGGACGGGTCGAGGCCGCCTTCGAGCTGGATGCAGGCCAGCGCGGTGAGGAAGTCGACCGTGCCCTGCGAGTAGACCTTGCCGTCGCAGCCGAGCATCGAACCGCTGTTGTAGTACTGCATGTTGACGACGGTGAGGATGTCCTTGATGTTCAGCGCGGTCTTGAAGTAGCCGCCCTGGGTGGACTGCATGTCGATGGTCTGCGGGGCCATGGTGATGACCAGCTTGCTGCCCGCCTTCTGGGACAGCGAGCGCAGGGCCTGCGACATGTAGGTCGGGTTGATGCCGTTTTCGAGGTCGATGTCGACGCCGTTGAAGCCGTACTCCTGCATCAGGGCGTAGGCGCTGTTGGCGAAGTTGTTCGCGGAGGCCGGGTCGTTGACGGAGATGGTGCCCTTCTCGCCGCCGACGGACAGGATGACGTTCTTGCCGGCCGCCTGCTTGGCCCTGATGTCGGCCTTGAACTGGGCGACGGTGTAGCCGCCGAGGCCCGCCGAGTCGAGGTTGAAGGTGATCGCGCCGGGCGTGGTGGTGGCGTCGGCGAAGGACACCGCGATGATGTCGTACTGGCCGGGCACGTCACTGATCTTCTGTACGGTCGCGCCGTTGTTGAAGTTCTGCCAGTAGCCGGTGACCGCGTGCTTCGGTACGGAGGGGCCGGGCTCACCGCCACCCGGGGACGTGGTGGCGGTGACCTCGGCGGACTTGGCGGACTCGCCCGCGGCGTTGGTGGCGGCGACCTGGAAGCGGTACGCGGTGGCGGGGCTCAGGCCGGTCACGGTGGCCGACGTGCCGGTGACCGCCTGGACCTTGGTGCCGTCGCGGTAGACGTGGTAGCCGGTGGCGTACTTGGCCGGATTCCAGGACAGGGCGACGGAGGACGAGGTGACCGCGCCCGCGGTCAGCCCGGCGGGCGTTTCGGGGGCGGGGTCGCCCGGGTCGCCGTTGCCGCCGTCCGGTCCGAAGACGCTGATGTCGTCGGCGAAGTAGGCGGACTGCCCGTACCAGCCGTGGGTGTAGACGGTGACGGAGGTGGTGGAGGGGCCGGTGGTGAAGGTGGTCTTCAGCTGCTGCCAGGTGGTGGCGCCGGGGGCCCAGGTGGACACGTCGGTGGTGCCGGTGCCGCTGGCGCCGAGGTAGACGTACGAGCCCTGGACGTAGGCGCTGAGCGTGTACGTGGAGTTCGGCTTGACCGCCACGTTCTGCGAGCACTTGGCCTGGTCCGTGCCGGAGGGGCCGGCCTTCAGGGCCGAGGTGCCGCCGTGCACGGGGGAGGACACGGTGGAGCCGGCGGCCGAGGAGCAGGTCCAGTTGGAGAGCCCGGCCTCGAAGCCCGGGTTCTTGGCGTTGTTGACGTCGGCGGCGGCCTGGCCGGCGGGGTGGGGAGCCGCCGAGGCGCCGGCCTGGGTGCCGGTCACGGCCAGGGTGGCGGCGGCCAGACCGGTGAAGGCGGTGGTGAGCCACCGTCTGTGCCGGGAGCGGGGGGTGCGGGACATGAGGGGGTGCGGCATGGCTGTCTCCAAGTCATGGGCCCGGGAGGGCCGCCCGCCCGGTCCGGAGGTGCGTCGGGCGTTGCGCACAAAATGGTCCAGACCAATGCGGTTGTCAAGAGTTTGTGAAGAGTTCGCTTACGGGCGCCCGTTGCCACGGGGGAAGCAGGCAACCCTTCTCGCGGAGGATGTGTGCCCGCAGCCCGCCCTCCTGGGGGATGGGGAGCGCCGTGCGCCGTACATCGTTCTCCCTACGGTGCGGTTGGTCATCGTGGACGATGCTCCGGCGCCGGACGGGGCCGATCGTGGATACGTGCATCAGCAGCAACCACCGTTGAAAACACCACAGTTACGGGAGCGGGCCATGGGCGAAGTGACGCGTCGGAGTCTGCTCGCGGGTGCGGCGGCCCTGGGGGGAACGGTCACGGCCGCGCCGGGCATCGCGAGCGCCGCGCCGACCGCCCCCGCGGCCCCTGCCGCCCCCGCCGCCCCGGCGGCCGACCGCCCGCCGGGGCAGCGCCCGGTCACGGTCGGCCCCGACGACCCGCGCTACCTCTCGCTCACCCGCCGCGGCAGCAACGCGCGCTTCACCGGCAAGCCCGAGCGCGTACACGTCGTCAGCACCACCGAGCAGGTCGTCGCCGCCGTGCAGCAGGCCGTACGGGACGGCAGACGCATCGCCGTACGCAGCGGCGGCCACTGCTTCGAGAACTTCGTCGACGACCCGTCCGTCCGCGCCCTGATCGACACCTCGCCCATGCGGGCGGTCCGCTACGACGCCGCCCGGCGGGCGTTCGCCGTCGAGCCCGGCGCCCTGCTCGGCGAGGTCTACCGCGCGCTGTTCCTCGGCTGGGGCGTGACCATCCCGGCGGGCGCCACCGCCGAGGTCGGGGTCGGGGGGCACGTCCTCGGCGGCGGATACGGCACGCTCTCCCGGAGGTACGGACTGTCCGTCGACCACCTGTACGCCGTCGAGGTCGTCGTGGTCGACCGGTCGGGCACTGCCCGCAGCGTGGTGGCCACCCGGGACCCGAAGGACCCGAACCACGACCTGTGGTGGGCGCACACCGGCGGCGGGGGCGGCAACTTCGGCATCGTCACGCGCTACTGGTTCCGCGACCCGGCGGCGAAGGGCGACGACCCCGCGCGGCTCCTGCCCAGGGCGCCCGGGGCGCTCCTCAGCTTCTACGCGGCCTGGGACTGGAAGCACCTGGACGAGCGTGCCTTCACCCGGCTGCTGCGCAACCACGGCACCTGGTACGAGCGCAACAGCGGACCGCACTCCCCGTACGCCGGGCTGTTCAGCCTGCTGATGGCCAACGCGCGCGGCAGCGGCGACATCGTCCTGACCGGGCAGCTGGACGCGGCGACGCCCGGTGCCGAGCGGCTGATGCGGGACTATGTGGACGCCGTCGGGCACGAGGTGGGGGCGCGGCCCGTCGTCGGCCACGACGAGACGCCGTGGCTCCAGGCGGTGGCCTCGGTACAGGAGACCGCTCCCGCCGCGTTCAAGATCAAGGCGGGCTATCTGCGGAAACGGTTCACGGACCAGCAGATCGGGGCGGCCCACACGTACCTGACGCGTGCTGCCGGCGAGGAGGGCGGGGAGACCAGCGCCCGGGGAGCGCTGTGGCTGGTCTCCTACGGCGGGCAGGTCAACACGGTCGCGCCGGAGGCGACCGCCGTCGCCCAGCGGGACTCGATCCTCAAGGCTATCTACCTGACCAGCTGGGAAGCGGGGGAGGCGGCCGGACCGCGCCTGGCCTGGATCCGGAACTTCTACCGTGCGGTGTACGCCGACAGCGGCGGCGTGCCCGTGCCGGGGGAGGGCAGTGACGGCGCGTTCGTCAACTACCCGGACGTGGACCTTGCCGACCCGGCCCTGAACACTTCCGGCGTCCCGTGGCACACGCTCTACTACAAGGACAACTACCCGCGGTTGCAGCGCGTCAAGGCCCGCTGGGACCCGCGCGACGAGTTCCGGCACGCGTTGTCCATCCGCCTACCGCGGTGATCGTACCCGCGCCCGGGCTGCCCACGGGCAGGCCGGGCGCGGGCGGTCAGCTGCCGCCGGGCGGGACGATGAAGCCCCGGGTAGGGCCGCCACCGGCTTCGGGCTCCCCGAACCGGGCGACGACCGCCGCCAGTACGTCAGGGGTGATGTCCTTGCGCGTCCCGGCATCGGGGCTGTCGTACACGCGCCAACCCCCTGCCGCGCGGCCCGGTTCCTCCGGCGCGACGACCCCGGGAATACCCAGTCGCCTCAGCGTGACGTCCACGCGCCGGGCTGCTTCCGCGTCCATGCGTTCACCTTCTCTGCCGGGGGCGGCAGCCTAGCTGTTCTGGCCGCCGCCATGTGTCGCGCAGTCTCCAGGGTTGATGGGGCCACACCCTCCTGGCTTCGGGGTGTGCGAACAGTTCGCCGCAACCGGTACGAGGGCCTTGGCCGGCCCCGTCCACAGCGCGCTGTCCACGCTGTGCCCGGCCTGCTCGATGAGGGACACGGTGCGGGCCAGTGCGTGCGGGTCGTGCCGCTCGGGGCCCGGCCGCTCCGGGTAGTGGTGCACGAACCGTCCGAGCTGTTCGCACAACTTGGCGTACGGGTCCGTGTGCAGAATCAGCGCGTGCCACCCTTCGTCCACCACGCGTGACGGGGTGATCCTCACCGTGGGGAACGTGGCGGCCGCGTCCACGAACTTGATGGCCTCCGTGGCGATCCGCGTGGCTGTAGCCCTCTCCATGCCGGGGTTGTTGTCGATGACCGTTGCGACGACACCCCCGAATGCGGCAGGGGTGAGAAGTGCGCGTGCGTCGTGCATGTGCTGTGTCTCCCTGTTCGGGTCGACCCGCTCCGGCCGCTCGGCCTGTCCAGGGTGAGGGCGGCCGGAGCGGGGGCTCAGCGGGGCGCCGGGAGTGGTGGAAGGGGCGCTTGGCCCTCGTTCAGTTCCAGGCGGCGTACGAGTGCCACGTCCTGGAACGTCCGGGCGAACGTCGGGTGCCCCGTACGGCCCGTGTGTGCCATGGCCGCCAGGTCGGCCGCCTTCAGATCGGCGGTCGCCGACAGCGTCCACGGGCATCCGCCGGTCAGGCAGCACGCCGATACGGTGATCTCACTTTGCGGGTGCGTGCCGATGGCGTGCTGCACGGCGCGGATCACGCTGCGGGGGCTCATGGGCGCACCGCCGGTTCGGCGGTCGGCAGTCCCAGCACGCGCGGCTCGTGAGGGTGGTTGCGGATCTCCAGTGAACAGTCCAGGGCCGCCGAGTGGTTGGTGTAGCCGTCCGCGGTGCCCTTGCCCGTCCGGTAGGCCCGTCGCCATGCCGCAGCGCTTGCGCACACCTTGCAGCCTTCGACCGGCGCCGGTTCCAGTGACGGGGCGTGCATCGGGAGAGTGACCGGTGGCTCCGGGTAGCTGCGGTGCGGTGGGGGATGGGGGCGGTTCATGGTCGGCTCCCGACCGGGCGCGTCCAGGTCCGGGCCCGGGCGCGTTCCTCGTCGGTGGGCTTGCGCAGCTGGTGGGGGCGGACTGTCCACTCGGCGCCTCCGCCCGGCGGAACGAGGCAGGCAGAGCCTTCGAGCAGTCTGCGAACCTCGCCGAGCCGGCCGTTCGTCGTGTCTACCGCGTACGTGCCCGTGGCGGGCGCCCAGTCGTGGGCCATGGTGCATCGCCGTCCCTCGCGTGGTCCGATGACTCAACGCTAGGGACGGCCACTCTCTGTTGTCTGTGGCACTTCGGAGGCCCGCCGAGGGGAAGTGCCACACGTGCTAGAGCGGCAGGCCCACCACGTCAGCCATGGCCCGCATGTCCGCCGTCAACGTCCGCCGTCCTTGGGTCACCCGGCCGAGGATGTCCCGGGCATAGCGCTGGTTCGGCAGCCATTCCGGGCTGTCGGCACGGATCTGCTCCAGCTTGCCGAACGCCTCGGCGTAGTCGCCGGTCTTGGCGTACGCGTCGGCCACGTCCAGCAAATGGCGGTTCCGGTTGTTCGACGTCGGCTTGAGGCTGAAGACGGGCACGCGTTCGGCGATGCGGAGCACCATGTCGGGCCGGTCGGTCACACTGGCGTTCTCCGCGGCCTTGAGCTTGACCGTGGTGGGGCCGAACGTGCGGAGGAAGTCGTTGTTCGGCGCGTGCTCACGCCCCAGTGCGACCGCTGCCGCCGTGGCAAGCCTCAGCGCGTCCTCCGCGTCGCCTGGCCGTGAGTTCCGTACGGCAGCGGCGGACACGCGTAGCAGCATCCAGCCCCACGTGCTCAGCTCCGCCGGGGTCGCGCGGGACATCCGGGGCTCGGTCTCGTCGGCCCACTTGACGGCCAGGTCGTATGCTTTTCCCAACTCGCCCTGCCGCAGCAGCAGCCAGCACTGTGTGTTGACTGTGGCAGCCCCCTCCATGCGGTGCGCCGAGTCGTCCAGGGCCCGCTCCAGGGCCGTCTCGGCGGCGTCGAACTGCCGGGTCTGGACCATGAGCCATCCGGCGAGTTGCAGAAGTCGCACACGCACCGCACGCCCCTCCGCGCCCAGCGCGTCCGCATCGCGCAGCAAGGGCGGCAACAGCACCGACAGCGCCGTGTACTGGTCGCCGGAGAACAGGGGAGCCGTGTCTGCCAGGGCGGCACGTACTCCGCTGACGGTCGGCGGCTCGTCGTCCGGCCCGATGATGACGGGGGGACGCTCCAGCGCGTCCCGGACGGCTGCCCACCGGTCCACTGTGTCGGCGCCGGCGCCCTCCGGGTCCGGTTCACCGGCCAGACGCATCGTCGGCACCCTCAGCGCGTGCGCGAGCTTGCGCAGAGTTTCCAGGCGGGCGGATTCCCGCTCTCCTTGTTCGAGTTTCCGGATGGCCGAGAGCGAGACTCCCGACGCGTCCGCCAATTCACGCTGTGACAGCCCGCGACGCTTGCGGACTTCTTTGACCCTCTGCCCCGCAGTGCTCATGTTCCGAGCGTACGACGCGGACCCCGCCCCGGATACGCAAAAGGCCCCACCCCCACCCGTCCCGCTGTTTCACAACCGGAACCGGACCCATCTGTTCTCGAAAACGTCACTCCGACACCTGTCGCCCGCCATCCCGCTCCACTACCGTCCGGCTCGCCCCCGCCAATGGGCCGGTGGTGAACCATTGCCCGACCGTGGGCAGTCGACTGGGAGGTCGAGCGTGGCATCCGAGGTATCTCGTAGACGGGTCATGGGACTTGGCGCGGCGGTGGCGGGCGCGGCGGCCGCCGGGTCGCTCCTGCCGCCGTCGCTGCAGCAGGCGCTGGCCGCCGAACCGGCGGCCGCCGGGCGCGGGCACGGGCGCGGCCGGGGCGGGCTCGGCGACATCCGGCACGTCGTCGTGCTGATGCAGGAGAATCGTTCCTTCGACCACTACTTCGGCATGCTGCGCGGCGTACGCGGCTACGCCGACCGCAACGCCGTCCGGCTCCCGGACGGCCGCAGCGTCTACGAACAGCCCGGCCCGTCCGGCGCCGGCACCGTCCTGCCCTTCTCGGTCCGGGAGGCCGCGGCGGCCCAGAAGAAGGACCTCCAGTACATCGGGGCGCTCAACCACGAGTGGGCCGGCGGCGCCAAGGCGTGGCGCGACGGCTGGATGGACAACTGGGTCACCGCCAAGACGGCCGCCACCATGGCCCACTACGACCGCCAGGACGTGCCGCTGCACTACGAGCTGGCCGACACCTTCACCGTCTGCGACGCCTACCACTCCTCGATCCACTCCTCCACCAGCCCCAACCGCAACCACCTGGTCAGCGGCTGGACCGGCTTCGAACCGGGCTCCGGCAAGCGCGCCGTGGGCAACGACGCCTACGCGGAGGACTCCCACCCCGGCTACACCTGGCCCACGTACGCCGAGCGCCTGGAGAAGGCCGGCCACAGCTGGCGCGTCTACCAGGAGTGGGACAACTTCACCGACAACAACCTGGAGTTCTACGCCACCTTCAAGGCGGTCATGAAGAAGGCCCTCGCCAAGGTGGGCGGCGTGCAGAACATGACCGCCTTCTACGGGAAGGTGGCGGCGGCGGGCGAGGCGGAGCGCAAGCGCTTGCAAGGGCTGCTGGACGAAGGTGTACGGGCGCTGAGCGCTGCCGACCGCAGCCTCTTCGAGCGCGCGCTGCGCCGCGGCGAGCCGAACTCCACGGCCACCGCCTTCGCCGCCGACGTCGCCTCGGGCAAGCTGCCCGAGGTGTCCTACATCGTCCCGTCCGCCGCGGACTCCGAGCACCCAGGCTCGTCCTCGCCGGTCGCCAGCGCCACCATCGTCTACAAGGTGCTCGACGCGCTCGGCAAGAACCCGGACGTGTGGCGGCACACCGCGCTCTTCCTCACCTACGACGAGAACGACGGCTTCTTCGACCACGTGCCGCCGCCGGTCCCGCCGCAGGGCACGGACGGCGAGTTCTGGGACGGCAAGCCGACCGGGCTCGGGATGCGCGTACCGATGCTCGTGATCTCGCCCTGGACGGTGGGCGGCCACGCCTGCTCGCAGGTCTTCGACCACACCTCGATCATCCGCTTCCTGGAGCGCTGGACGGGCGTGCGCGAGCCCCACATCAGCGCCTGGCGGCGCACCGTCTGCGGCGACCTGACCAGCGCTTTCGACTTCTCGCGCGGACGCGGGAAGCCCGCTGTCGACCGGCCCGGCGCGATCCCGCCGTTCAGCGGCCGCTGGGCCCCGCGCCCGCCGCGCGAGCAGCAGCTGCCGCGCCAGGAGCCGGGCACCCGGCCCGCGCGCCCGCTGCCGTACCAGCCCGACGCGGACGGCGCCTACGACGCGCAGGCGAAGCGCTTCCGGCTGGCCGTGCGCAACAGCGGCAGCGCCAGCGCGCACTTCGCGCTGTACCCGTACGCGGGGGAGTACGGCACGCCGCAGCACCGCGACGTGCTGGGCCGGGCCGACTGGGAGGTGCCGGTCAAGGACGGCGCGTACCGCTTCACCCTCACGGGCCCGAACGGGTTCCGGCGGGAGCACGCGGGCACGGCCGACGGCGCCGCCGCCGCGCTCCGGATCGGCACCCGCCTGGACGCGCACCGGCGCGAGCTGCACCTCACGCTCGTCAACAAGGGGCGCACCGACCTCACCTTCACCCTCAAACCGCTGGCGTACGACGACGCGGCGCCGCGCAAGGTCACGGTGCGGGCGGGCAGCACCCGTACCGTCGCGCACTCCGCGGCGGCGGCGCACGGCTGGTACGACCTGGACCTGTCCGTGGCGCAGGACACGGCCTTCCACCGCCGCTTCATGGGGCACATAGAAAACGGAAAGGAATCGATCACCGGCTGACCCCGGGCGGGCGGAACCGGTCGGCTCCGGCGCCCGGCCGGGTTCCGCTTCCCGGTCCCTTTGTGGGGAAGTCCACAAAGAGGTCAAAGGATCTCTTGGTGCTGTCAGTCTGCAGGAGGTACGGGCCCGCCGCCCCTTCGTCGGCAGGCGGCGGTCCCGTGCTTCCCCCTCCATTACGCGTTCGGCACCACGGGTACATCCCGGGAGACATCGGCGCCTGACCCGGGAAGCAGACGAAGAGCTTGATGACCGCACTGACCCGGTGGTGCCTGCGGCGCCGCATCGTCGTGATCGTGCTCTGGCTCGCCGCCTTCGCGGGAGCCGCCGCCGCGGCCGGAGCCGCCGGCTCCGCGTACTCGGACCACTACGACGTCCCGGGCACGGAATCGGGGCAGGCCCAGGCCCTGATGGAGCAGGCGTTCCCCGGCGGGTCCGGGGACGGCGACACGATCGTGTGGCACACGGAGCACGGCACCGTACGGGCGGGCGCCGTGCAGAAGGACCTCCAGCAGACCCTCGACAAGGTCGCCGGACTGCCCGGGGTCGCGTCCGTACAGAGCCCGTACGGACGCGAGGGCGCCGCACAGATCAGCCACGACGGGCACACCGCCTACGCCGGCCTCACCTTCGACGCCCCCGCCGAGGACCTGGACAAGGCCCAGGTCCAGCGCGTCGTGGACACCGCCAGGTCGGCCGCCGCGGACGGACTGCAGGTGGAGCTGGGCGGCGCCGGCGTCGCCGTCACCGAGACCGCCGGGTCCCAGCTCGCCGAACTCATCGGACTCGGCGCCGCCGCCGTCGTCCTCTTCCTCGCCTTCGGATCGCTTGCCGCCACCCTCCTGCCGCTGGTCACGGCGGTGGTGAGCGTGGGCACCGCCTCGGCGGGCATCACCCTGCTCGGGCACGCCATGACGGTGGCCGACTTCGCCCCGATGCTGGGGATGCTCATCGGCCTCGGTGTCGGCATCGACTACGCGCTTTTCATCGTGACCCGGCACCGCAGAGGGCTGAAATCCGGTCTCACCGTCCAGGAGGCCGCCGAGCGCGCGGTGAGCGTGTCGGGGCGCGCGGTGGTCTTCGCCGGGGCCACCGTCTGCATCGCCCTGCTCGGGATGCTGATCCTGCGGCTGGGCTTCCTCAACGGCGTCGCCATCGCCGCCTCGCTCACCGTCGTCCTGACCGTCGCCGCCTCCGTCACTCTGCTCCCCGCCCTGCTCGGCGTCATCGGACCGCGGGCACTGAGCCGGCGCGAGCGGCGGCAGCTGGCCGCCGACGGGCCCTGCCCCGCGCCGCCCGCCGGCTTCGCGGCGTGGTGGTCCGGCTTCGTGGAGCGCCACCCCAAGCTGCTGGGGGCGGCCGCCGCCGTCGTCATGCTGGTCCTCGCGCTGCCCACGCTCTCCCTGCACCTGGGCACCTCCGACCAGGGCAACAACCCCGCGACGAGCACCACCCGGCAGGCCTACGACCTGCTCGGCAAGGGCTTCGGGCCGGGCTCCAACGGGCCGCTGACCCTGGTCGGCGACCTCGACGGGGCCAAGGACCGGCTCGCCTTCGACCGGCTGCCGGACGAGCTGCGGGGCACCCCGGGCGTGGCGCGGGTACAGGGCCCGGAGTTCGACGGCAGCGGCAGCACGGGCGTGATCACGGTCGTACCGGACGGCTCCCCGCAGTCGCGGCAGACCTCCGACCTGGTGGAACAGCTGCGTGCCGAGGTGCTGCCGAAAGCCGGGGAGGGCACCAGCATGCGGGTCCACGTCGGCGGGGTGACCGCCAGCTACGACGACTTCGCCTCCGTCATCGTCGGCAAGCTGCCGCTCTTCGTCGGCGTCGTCATCGGCCTCGGCTGTGTCCTGCTGCTCCTCGCCTTCCGCAGCATCGGCATACCGCTCAAGGCCGCCGCGATGAA
The DNA here is from genome assembly GCF_042732265.1 of Streptomyces sp. NPDC059788. Classification (NCBI taxonomy): domain Bacteria; kingdom Bacillati; phylum Actinomycetota; class Actinomycetes; order Kitasatosporales; family Streptomycetaceae; genus Streptomyces; species Streptomyces sp. NPDC059788. The sequence goes on from NZ_JBHWHY010000028.1 coordinate 126,602, forward strand.
CGTCGCGGCCGTCGCCTCCTCCTTCGGGATCGTGGTGGCGATCTTCCAGTGGGGATGGGGGAGCGAACTGCTCGGGCTCGGCAGCGCGGGCCCGATCGAGCCGTTCCTGCCCGTGATCATGGTCTCGGTCCTCTTCGGGCTGTCCATGGACTACCAGGTCTTCCTGGTCAGCCGGATGTACGAGGAATGGCGGCGCACCGGCGACAACTGCCGCTCCGTACGGGTCGGGCTCGCGGAGACCGGCCGGGTGATCAACTCGGCGGCCGTCATCATGATCGCGGTCTTCGCGGCGTTCGTGCTCAGCGGGGACCGCATCATCGCGATGTTCGGCATCGGTCTGGCCGCCGCCGTCGCGCTGGACGCCTTCGTCCTGCGCACCCTGCTCGTCCCCGCCCTGATGCACCTGCTCGGCGGCGCCAACTGGTGGCTGCCGGGGTGGCTGGAGCGGTGGCTGCCGCGGATCAGCATCGAGCCGCCGCCGGAGCGGGAGCCGGGCGCCGGCCCGGGCACGGACGGCGGCGCGGCGCTTCCGGTTGCGGTTCCGCTTGCCGTGCCCGGGCCGCGGCGGGACGACGAGGGACTCGTACGGCGGTGACCGCGGGGCGGGCGCGCCCGGCGCGCGCACCGGCCGCCCCGGAGGGCTCACCCGTCCGCCACCGCGGCCGGTTTCCCACCGGTCCCGGCCGTTCTCATACGTCTCTCAGACGCGACGCCTACGGTCGCGCCCATGGACACCACCAAGACCGAAGAGCGCACCGACGACACGAAGGCCGACGAGGCCAAGGCGGCCACCGGGACGACGGAGGCCGACGGGGCGTCCGGGACCGCCGGGGCGGACGGGAAGGCGCCGGCCGACGCGGACGCCCCGAACGACGCGGACGCCGACGCGGCGGACGGTGACGAGACCGGGGACGCCGTCGCCGACGCGCCGCCCGCCGCCGCGACCGCGTCGGTGGCGTCCGGCGCCGGTGCCGTCGTCGCCGCCGGTCTGGGCCTCGCCTCGCTCACCGGCACCTGGCTCGGCACGGTGCTGGCCGAGCGCCAGACGCTGCTCGGCCAGATCAAGCTGCAGACGGGCAAGGCCACCGACCAGATCGGCACCGTCTACGGCGCCCCCTGGCACACCCACGCCCTCGTCAACGGCCTCTTCGCGCTGCTCGCCGTCGTGGTCGCGGGCCTGGTCCTCACCCGGACCCGCCCGGCCTGGGTACGGGCCGTGGCCTGGGGCGGACTCGCCCTCGGCGTGGTGGGGATCATCGTCTCCGCCGGCATGTACTTCGACCTGTTCGCGAGCCTGCCCACGCTGCCCAAGACCGGCGGCGCCGGAACCCCGGGTTCCTGAGGCCCCGGACACCGCGACCGTCCCGGAGCCGGCCGTGCCCCGGCCGTACGCGGCCGTCTGGGCACCGCCGGTCCGGGGCCGCGCCTGTGGGGGTCACCTTTGCGCCATTCGGCCCGTGGGGGCGGTCTCCCGGCGGCCGTCGTCGGACAGCCGGCGGCGGTCCCGGTCGGCCGCCGTCAGGACCGCGGCGGCGGCTCCTGCTCCGGCAGGCGGATCGTGACCCTGCCCGAGGACAGGTCTATCGGCCCCTTGCCCGGATCGCTGTCGCCGGTGTCGGTGACCACCAGGGCCAGCCGCCGCTGTTCCTCGTCGGTGTGCTTGCGCCCCGGCGCGAACAACTCCTCCATGAGGTTGAACATCCCGCCCCCTGACGACGTGCCCGGTCCCGTACGACGAGTGTAGGCACCACCGGGATGAAACGGATGGGTCCCGTGCCGCGGCATGCCCCGAGGCCGTCCGTCCCGCGCCATTCCGTCCCGCCCTGCCCCGTTCTGCCCCGTTCCGCCCGTTCCGTCCCGGCGCCGTCAGCTCACGGACAGGCGCAGAATCCGGTCGTCGCCCTTCTTCGGCTCACCACGCCCGTCGGTGTTGCTGGTGACGAGCCACAGCCCGCCGTCCCCGGCCGCCACGACCGTACGCAGCCGCCCGTACGCGCCCTGGAGGAACGCCTGCGGCCGCGCCGACGCCCGCCGCCCGTCGAGCGGAATCCGCCACAGCCGTTCGCCGCGCAGCCCCGCCATCCAGACCGAGCCCTCGGCGTACGCGATGCCGCTCGGCGAGGCGTCCGCGGTCTTCCACTGCGCCACCGGGTCCACGAACCGGGCGTCGCCCCGGCCCCTGCCCTCCACCTCGGGCCAGCCGTAGTTCTTGCCCGGCTCGATCAGGTTCAGCTCGTCCCACGTGTTCTGGCCGAACTCCGCGGCCCACAGCCGGCCCTCGGCGTCCCAGGCCAGCCCCTGCACGTTGCGGTGCCCGTACGTGTACACCACCGAGTCGGCGTCCGGATTGCCGTGCACCGGCTCGCCGTCCGGCGTCATGCGCAGGATCTTGCCGCCCAGCGACTTCCGGTCCTGCGCGAGGCCGGTGTCGCCGGTCTCGCCGGTGCCCGCGTAGAGCATCTTGTCCGGCCCGAACGCGATCCGGCCGCCGTTGTGGACCTGCCCCTTGGGGATGCCCTTCAGCACCGTGTCGGGAGCGCCCAGTTGACGGCCGGGCTGCCGCTTCGCGTCGTAGTTCATACGGGCGATGCGGTTGTCGGACTCGGTGGTGAAGTACGCGTACACCTGGTGGTCCCGGCCGAACGACGGCGCCACCGCGATCCCCAGCAGGCCGCCCTCGCCGCCGGGCACGACCCCCGGCACCGTGCCCAGCTCGGTCTTCGCGCCGCCGTCCGCCGCCACCCGGAAGACCTTGCCGGTATCGCGCGAGGACACCAGCAGGTCACCTCCCGGCAGCGCGGCCACTCCCCAGGGTGAGGTGAGATCGGTGGTCACGGTGCTGACGACCTTCACCGACCCCTTGGCGGGCGGGACGGAGGGGGAAGCGGAGGTCCGTGCGCCGTCCGGGGACGAAGCGGCGGACGAGGCACCGGGGGAGCCGGCCGGGTCCGGCGAGCCCCCGGAGGAGCAACCCGCCGCCAGCAGCACCGAGGCAGCGGCCAACACGGAGGTCACGGAGCGTCGTTGCACGGCGAAGTCCTCTCATCGACAAAACCCGCCTTACAACACCACACCCCACCCCTCACGTCAGGCCCCCACTCCGGCCCGGCCGCCGCGGGCCCGCCACCCGGCCCCGGCCCGCCGCTGCCCGGCGCCGTGCCGCACCGCGCCATGCCGCCTTCAGTCCCACGACCCCAGCGCCGGCGGCAGCGCGGCGATCTCCGCCAGGTCCCGGCGGTCCAGCACCAGCCCGGCCGCCCCGGCGTTCTCGGCAGCCCAATGTTCCTTCTTCGTCCCCGGTACGGGCACCACGTGCGGCCCCTGCGCCAGCACCCACGCCAGCGCCACCTGCCCCGGCGTCGCCCCGTGCCGCGCACCGATCCGGCGCAGCCCGGCCACCACCGGCTGGTTGGCGGCCATCATCTCGGCCGTGAAGCGCGGGTGCCGGGCCCGTATGTCCTCCGGCTCGAACCCCTGCCCGGGCGTCAGCGTGCCGGTGAGGAAACCGTTGCCCAGCGGCATGGCGGCGAGGAAACCCACCCCGCGCGTGACGCACCACGGCAGCAGCGACTCCAGCGCCTCCGTCGACCACACCGACAGCTCTGCCTGCACGCTGCTCACCGGGAACACCTGCTGTACGCGGTCCAACTGCCGCAGTGTCCCGTCGTACAGCCGCGTGCCCCTGCGGCGTCCGGCGCGCGCGCCCACCGCGCACAGCCCCAGCGACCGCACCTTCCCGGCAGCCACCAGCTCCGCCATCGCGCCCCAGGTCTCCTCGATGGGCACCTCGGGGTCGGTCCGGTGCAGCTGGTACAGGTCGATGCAGTCGGTCTGCAGGCGGCGCAGCGAGGCGTCGCAGGCCCGCCGCACGTACCCGGGGCGCCCGTTGGCGACGATGTGCTGCTCGCCCACCAGCAACCCGACCTTGGTCGACACGAAGGCCTCCGCGCGCCGCTCCTTCAGGGCCCGCCCGACCAGCAGTTCATTGGTGAACGGCCCGTACATGTCGGCGGTGTCCAGGAGGGTGCAGCCCCGGTCGAGCGCGGTGTGCACGGTGCGCAGCGAGCTCTCGCCGTTGCGCTGCGACTCGGTGTACCCCCAGTTCATCGGCATACAGCCGAGTCCGATAGCACCCACTTCGAGCGCTGTAGCCCCGATTGTCCTGCGCTCCACGTGGCCGTGCCTCCATCCCCTCGCCCCCGATCAAGGGCCTGACCAAACTAACGTCTGAGCGAAGGGGGTATCGCATAGCCTCGGGCCATGGCTTCCGCAGACCCGCGCACCGCCGCGAACGACGTATGGCTTCCGATCCCTCCTGATGAGGTCGGTGGACTGCCGGACGGCTTTCACTACGTCCATTGGGACGCCGGACCGGAGTTCCCCGCCGACCCCGCCCGCTGCGCCTTCTATGTGGTCCCGTACATGAAGAACCCGGAGGCGTGCCTACGGCCGCTGCCGGAGATGACCGCGCTGCGCGCCGTACAGACCCTGACCGCCGGCGTCGAGCACATGCTGCCCGCCCTGCCCCGGCTGCCCCTCGGGACCCCGCTGTGCAACGCCCGCGGGCTGCACGACGCCAGCACGGCCGAGCTGGCGCTCACACTGACGCTCGCCTCGCTGCGCGGCATCCCGGACTTCGTCCGCGGCCAGGAAGCGGAGCGCTGGCTGGCCGGGTTCCGGCCGGCGCTCGCCGACCGGAACGTCCTCATCGTGGGGTATGGATCGATCGGCAGTGCGATCGAGGACCGGCTCACACCTTTCGAGTGTGCGCGGGTGGCGCGCATTGCGCGCACCGCACGTGAGACCGTGCGCGGGCCCGTGCTTCCGCTCGCCGAACTCCCCGCCGAACTGCCGGAGGCGGACGTCGTGATCATCACCACGCCCCTCACCGACACCACCCGTGGCCTGGTCGGGAGCGATTTCCTGGCCCGCATGAAGGACGGAGCGCTGCTGGTGAACGTGGCGCGCGGCGCCGTCGTCAACACCAAGGCGCTTTTGGCGGAGCTGGAATCCGGGCGGCTGCGGGCGGCCCTGGACGTCACCGATCCGGAACCGCTGCCCGCCGGGCACCCGTTGTGGCACGCTCCCGGCGTGCTCATCACTCCACACGTCGGCGGCCCCAGCTCTGCCTTCCTGCCCCGCGCGAAGCGTCTCCTGAGGGAGCAGTTGACGCGCTTCGCCACCGGTGAACCCTTGAGCAACGTCGTGGCTACGGCCGGGTGAAACCTGCCCGGCCCCCTTGCGGGTAGCTCTACGGGGCCGTACGACTGCACTGGGTATCCGCATCCCACCGACAGTCACGCTGCGTAGAGAGGCTATGTCCCTGAGTGACGAACCTGGTGTATCGTCCGAGCGGGGACCGCGCCGGGAGTGATGCGGCGCAGCGCGAAAGACCGGAACCGAGGGGGGCGACGGGCGATGTACGGCCGATGGACGAATCGCGAGACAGGTATTCCGCGATCTTCCGGGGGGACACCTCCGGAACCCTGGGCGCGCCGGACGCCGGGCGCGCAGCGACCACCACGATGCCGAGCGGCGGACGGGAGGAGAGGGCGGTGAGCGCCACGGGCGCGGTCCTCACCAGGCCCCCGGTGCAGGCCGGCGGGGCCCCGGGTGTGGTGCCGCAGGTCGTGCTCGCGGTCGTCTGCGGTGGTTACGCGCTGGGCGCCGCGCTGGGCTGGGGCTCACCCGAACTGGCGCTCTTCATGGGCGACTTCGGTCTGAGCGTCGCCGCCTTCGCCGCCGCCGTCTCCTGCTTCCTGTACGCCCGCAGGCACCACGGCCGGTTTCGACCCGCCTGGCTGCTGTTCGCCGCCTCCTCCGCGATGGCGGGGATCGGCAACGGCGTCTGGGGCTGGTACGAGGTCGTGCTGCGCGAGCCGGTGCCGAGCCCGTCGCTCGCGGACTTCTGCTTCCTGCTGTTCGCGCCACCGGCCATCGTCGGCCTGCTCGTGCTCGCCAAGAGGCCCGTGACGAAGGCCGGCTGGGTGTGCCTGGGGCTGGACGCCTGGCTGATCGGCGGCTCGCTGCTGACGCTGTCCTGGAGCCTGGCGCTCGCGCACACCGCGCACTTCCAGGGCCAGAGCGTGCCGCAGGGCGCGCTCGCGCTGGCGTATCCGCTGCTGGACATCGTGCTGGTCAGCATGGTGCTCGCGCTGCACTTCAAGCGCTCCTCGGCGCACCGCTCGGCCATCAACACCGCCATCGCGGCGCTGGCCCTGACGGTGCTGTGCGACGCGCTGTTCAGCTCGCCGCTGCTGCGCGAGCACTACCGCTCCGGCCAGATCCTGGACGCCGGCTGGTTCGCCGGCTCCATGCTGCTCACGTACGCGCCCTGGGTGGCCCGGCGGCTGTCCGGCGGCGACGCCCCGGCCGCCGAGCCCGAGCGCACCGCGCCCCGTACGCCGTCGGCCGCGGCCACCGCGGCCACGCGGCCCATAGCCGGTTCGCTCGCCGCGCTCACGCCGTACCTGGCCGCCGCCGTCTGCACGCTGGGCATCCTGTACAACGTGCTGGACGGCCGGCGCATCGACCGCGTGGTGCTCTTCACCGGCTGTACGGTCGTCCTCGCGCTGGTCGTGCGCCAGGGCATCATGCTGCTCGACAACATCACCCTCACCCAGGAACTGGCCCAGAAGGAGAACCACTTCCGGTCCCTGGTGCAGGGCTCCAGCGACGTCATCATGATCGCCGCGCCGACCGGAATACTGCGCTACGTCAGCCCCGCCGCCGCGGGGGTCTACGGCCGGGACGCGGAGGAACTGGTCGGCTCCGAGCTGGCCTCCCTCATCCATCCCGAGGACCTGGGACGGGTGGTGCACGAGGTGCGCAGATTCCTCGCCGCCCGGCCCGAGGACGAACCGACCACGCGCATCGAGTGCCGCTTCCGGGCGGGCGAGCACCGTCCGGGCGGCGAAAAATGGCTCAATGTCGAGTCCACGGTCAACCGCCACCACGGCGGCCTGATCTTCAACTCCCGTGACGTCACCGAACGCGTCCGTCTACAGGCCCAGCTCCAGCACAACGCCTCGCACGACGCGCTCACCGACCTGCCCAACCGGGCCCTGTTCACCGAACGGGTCAGCCAGGCGCTGACCGGCCGCCGCGCCACCGATCCGGGCACCGCCGTGCTCTACATCGACCTGGACGGCTTCAAACAGGTCAACGACACCATCGGCCACCAGGCGGGCGACGAACTGCTGATCCAGGCCGCCCGCAGACTGGCCGAATCCGTACGGGCCGGGGACACCGCCGCGCGGCTGGGCGGCGACGAGTTCGCCGCACTGATCATGGGTGACGGCAGCCGCGACCACACGGCCCGCGAACACCGCATCCAGGAGATCGCCGACCGGCTGCGCATCCGGCTCTCCGACCCGTACAAGATCGACGGCCGGGACGTGCGGGTCGCCGCCAGCATCGGCGTCGCCTTCGCCGAGCCGGGCATCACCCCCGGCCCCCTGATGCGCAACGCCGACCTGGCGATGTACCGCGCCAAACAGGCCGGCAAGGGCTGCGTCAAGCTGTACGCGCCCCAGATGCAGGCCGACGTGGTGCGCCGCGCCGAGCTGGCCACCAAGCTGCGCACGGCTCTGCACGACGGCGAGTTCGCGCTGCTGCACCAGCCGGTGGTGGAGCTGGCCGGCGGCCGGATCACGGCGGTCGCCGCACTGGCCCGCTGGCGCTCCGCCCAGGGCATACTCTTCACCCCCGCCGAGTTCCTGCGGGTCGGCGACCGCGGCCGGCTCAAGGAGGACGGCGACCGCACCGCCGAGCTGGGCCGCTGGCAGCTGGAGGAGGCGGTGCAGCAGGCCGCCGGCCGGCACCGGGCGGGCCATCCGGTCCCGGTCGCCGTCCGGATCTCCGCCCACCGGCTGCTCGACCGGGCGCTGCCGCCCAAGAGCATCGAGGCCCTGCTGTCCCGGCACGGCCTGCCGTCCGGGTCGCTGGTCCTGGAACTGGCGGACACCGACCCGCGGATACCACTGGAGGAGCTGGAGCGACGCCTGGTGGCCCTGCGCCGCCTGGGGGTGCGGATCGCCCTGGACGGCTTCGGCAGCGGCGCCGCCGCCATCGGAGCACTGCGGCGGCTGCCCGTCGACGTACTGCGCCTGGACCGTGATCTGGTCGACGGAGTGGTGGACTCCGCCCGGCTGCACAAGATCACGTCGGGGCTGCTGCGGATCGCCTCCGACCTCGGCATGCAGTCCGTCGCGGACGGCGTCGACCTGCCCGAGCAGATCGTCGCCCTGCGCTCCATGGGCTGCACGCACGGCCAGGGCATGGCCTTCTCCGGACCGCTGGACGAGCACCGGCTGCGCCGTGCCCTGACCGAGGGCGGCTATCCGGTGCCGGGTCCGGGCAGCGAGGGCCGCGCGGTGGTGCTCAGCGGTACGGGCCTGCCCGTACGCCACGTCAAGAAGGGGCGCGAACCGCTGTCACCCGGACGGGTGCTGGGCGAACTGCCCAGGCGGTTCGCGCCGGGTGAGGGCCGCGACGGCGCGGAGGCGGCGCTGGCGCGGCCTCCGCTGCGCCCAAATAGTGAGACCTCCGTCCCACCCACTTGACACTCCCCTGGCCCCGGGGGGAGGGTCAGTTCCATGCGCACCCGAATTCTCGTACTTGGAAAGCGCGTCGGCTGAAGCTGGGTCACCCACACAAACCCAGCGCTCCGCACCGGCGCGCTCCCCTCGCTTGCCCTACGGCACGAGGGGTTTTTTGTTGCATAACCACCCCCATACCCCATCAAAACCCTCAGCTTCGAGAAGAGACGCAGATGACCGAGCAGGCCACCGGGGCCCACCATCCGCAGCCGCGGGCCCGTACCTCCGGCGGAGCCCCCGCGACCGCCGCCGTGGAGCACGTCACGGGCGCGCAGTCCCTCATCCGTTCGCTCGAAGAGGTCGGGGCCGACACCGTGTTCGGCATTCCGGGGGGCGCCATCCTCCCCGCGTACGACCCGATGATGGACTCCTCGAAGGTCCGCCACGTCCTGGTCCGCCACGAGCAGGGCGCGGGCCACGCCGCCACCGGCTACGCACAGGCCACCGGCCGGGTCGGCGTCTGCATGGCCACCTCCGGACCCGGTGCCACCAACCTCGTCACCCCGATCGCCGACGCCCACATGGACTCCGTCCCGGTGGTCGCGATCACCGGCCAGGTCGCTTCCAAGGCGATCGGCACGGACGCCTTCCAGGAAGCGGACATCTGCGGCATCACGATGCCGATCACCAAGCACAACTTCCTGGTCACCGAAGCGGCCGAGATCCCCCGCACCATCGCCGAGGCGTTCCACATCGCCTCCACCGGCCGCCCCGGGCCGGTGCTGGTGGACATCGCCAAGGACGCCCTCCAGGCGCAGACCACCTTCACCTGGCCGCCGCACACCGACCTGCCCGGCTACCGCCCGGTGACCAAGCCGCACGCCAAGCAGATCCGGGAGGCCGCCCGGCTGATCACCGAGGCCCGGCGCCCGGTGCTCTACGTCGGCGGCGGCGTCCTGAAGTCCGGCGCCACCGCCGAACTGAAGGTGCTGGCCGAGCTGACCGGCGCGCCCGTCACCACCACCCTGATGGCCCTGGGCGCCTTCCCCGACACCCACCCGCAGCACGTGGGAATGCCCGGTATGCACGGCGCGGTCGCCGCCGTCACGGCCCTGCAGAAGTCCGACCTGATCGTCGCGCTGGGCGCCCGCTTCGACGACCGCGTCACCGGCAAGCTGGACTCCTTCGCCCCGTTCGCCAAGATCGTGCACGCCGACATCGACCCGGCCGAGATCGGCAAGAACCGCGCGGCGGACGTGCCGATCGTCGGCGACGCCCGCGAGGTCATCGCCGACCTGGTCGTCGCCCTCCAGGCCGAGCACGCGGCCGGCCACACCGGCGACTACACCGCCTGGTGGAAGGACCTCAACCGCTGGCGGGAGACCTACCCGCTCGGCTACACCCACCCGGACGACGGCAGCCTGGCCCCGCAGCAGGTCATCCAGCGCCTGGGCGAGCTGGCCCCCGAGGGCACGATCTACGCGGCGGGCGTCGGCCAGCACCAGATGTGGGCCGCCCACTTCATCGACTACGAGAAGCCGTCCACCTGGCTGAACTCCGGCGGCGCCGGGACCATGGGCTACGCCGTCCCGGCCGCCATGGGCGCCAAAGCCGGCCAGCCGGACCGTACGGTCTGGGCGATCGACGGCGACGGCTGCTTCCAGATGACCAACCAGGAACTGGTCACCTGCGCGCTGAACAACATCCCGATCAAGGTCGCGATCATCAACAACGGCGCGCTCGGCATGGTCCGCCAGTGGCAGGCGCTGTTCTACAACCAGCGCTACTCGAACACCGTCCTGCACAGCGGCCCCGAGGACTGCCTCGCCACGGCCGAGGTGGCCGGCGGCGGCACCCGCGTCCCGGACTTCGTCAAGCTGTCCGAGGCGATGGGCTGCGTGGCGATGCGCTGCGAGGACCCGGCCGAGCTGGACGCGGTGATCGCCAAGGCGAACGCGATCAACGACCGTCCGGTGGTGGTGGACTTCATCGTCCACGAGGACGCCCAGGTCTGGCCGATGGTCGCGGCCGGCACCTCCAACGACGAGGTCATGGCGGCCCGCGGGGTCCGCCCCGACTTCGGCGACAGCGAAGACGACTGAGACGCCGGGACGCGCGAGACACGCGGATAACAAGAGAGAAGACCGACCATGTCCAAGCACACGCTCTCCGTCCTGGTGGAGAACACCCCCGGCATCCTGGCCCGGATCGCCGCCCTGTTCTCCCGCCGCGGATTCAACATCGACTCACTCGCCGTCGGCGTCACCGAGCACCCCGACATCTCCCGCATCACCATCGTGGTGAGCGTCGAGTCGCTCCCGCTGGAGCAGGTCACCAAGCAGCTCAACAAGCTCGTCAACGTCCTGAAGATCGTCGAGCTGGAACCCGGCTCCGCGGTCCAGCGGGAACTGGTGCTGGCCAAGGTGCGCGCCGACAACGAGACCCGCTCGCAGGTCGTCGAGATCGTCCAGCTCTTCCGCGCCAAGACCGTCGACGTCTCCCCGGACGCGGTGACCATCGAGGCGACCGGCAGCAGCGACAAGCTCGAAGCGATGCTCAAGATGCTGGAGCCGTTCGGCATCAAGGAGTTGGTGCAGTCCGGCACGATCGCCATAGGGCGCGGCGCCCGGTCCATCACGGACCGCTCGCTGCGGGCGCTGGACCGCTCCGCCTGACCCGTCGGGGCCCGCCCGGACCATAACGCGAGACCCCCGATCCCTTCCTTCCCCGCCCGACGTAATGTGTCGGGCAACCAGCTAGATCCAAGGAGATACCCGAAGTGGCCGAGCTGTTCTACGACGACAACGCCGACCTGTCCATCATCCAGGGCCGCAAGGTCGCGGTTCTCGGCTACGGCAGCCAGGGCCACGCCCACGCCCTCTCCCTGCGCGACTCCGGCGTCGACGTCCGCGTCGGTCTGCACGAGGGCTCGAAGTCGAAGGCCAAGGCCGAGGAGCAGGGACTGCGCGTGGTCAGCCCCGCCGAGGCGGCCGAAGAGGCCGACGTCATCATGATCCTGGTGCCGGACCCGATCCAGGCGAAGGTCTACGAGGAGTCCGTCAAGGACCACCTCAAGGACGGCGACGCGCTGTTCTTCGGCCACGGCCTGAACATCCGCTACGGCTTCATCAAGCCCCCGGAGAACGTCGACGTCTGCATGGTCGCCCCCAAGGGCCCGGGCCACCTGGTGCGCCGTCAGTACGAGGAGGGCCGCGGCGTGCCGTGTATCGCGGCCGTCGAGCAGGACGCCTCCGGTGGCGCCTTCGCGCTGGCCCTGTCGTACGCCAAGGCCATCGGCGGCACCCGCGCCGGCGTCATCAAGACCACCTTCACCGAGGAGACCGAGACCGACCTCTTCGGTGAGCAGGCGGTGCTCTGCGGCGGCGCCTCGGCGCTGGTCAAGGCGGGCTTCGAGACGCTGGTCGAGGCCGGCTACCAGCCCGAGATCGCGTACTTCGAGTGCCTGCACGAGCTGAAGCTCATCGTGGACCTCATGTACGAGGGCGGCCTGGAGAAGATGCGCTGGTCGGTCTCCGAGACCGCCGAGTGGGGCGACTACATCACCGGCCCGCGGATCGTCAACGACGCCACCAAGGCCGAGATGAAGAAGGTGCTCGCCGAGATCCAGGACGGCACCTTCGCCAACAACTGGATGGCGGAGTACAACGCCGGCCTGCCCAAGTACAACGAGTACAAGAAGGCCGACGAGGACCACCTGCTGGAGACCACGGGCAAGAAGCTCCGCAAGCTCATGAGCTGGGTCGACGAGGAGCAGTAAGCCGCAGGGCACGGGGCCGTGGCAGCCGCCGCGGCCCCGTTCGCCATGACCGGCCACGTCAGCGGCCGGTCAGCGGACCGTCAGCGCCGTGCGCGACGTTGTCCATCCCGGCACACCACTACCGGGTGATCCTTCCGAAACGGCGGATGAACGGACGGGGCCCGCCACTACACTGCACACCACAAGCGCGTCAGGCTCACAGCGTCGTGCGTCTTCCACGCGGCTGCCCCCTTCACCGCCTTCGGCCGTCGGGACGGCCGTCCTCGCCCGTAGCCATAAGGGGCACGGGAGGGGCCCCCAGGACTAGTGAGGACTGAAGACCACGTGAGCTCGAAACCTGTCGTTCTGATCGCCGAGGAACTGTCGCCCGCCACCGTCGACGCCCTCGGTCCGGACTTCGAGATCCGGCACTGCAACGGCGCCGACCGCGCCGAGCTGCTGCCCGCCATCGCCGACGTCGACGCGATCCTCGTACGCAGCGCGACCAAGGTCGACGCCGAGGCCATCGCCGCAGCCCGCAAGCTCAAGGTCGTCGCCCGCGCCGGCGTCGGCCTGGACAACGTCGACGTCTCCGCCGCCACCAAGGCCGGCGTGATGGTCGTGAACGCGCCGACCTCCAACATCGTCACCGCCGCCGAGCTGGCCTGCGGTCTGCTGCTCGCCACGGCCCGCAACATCCCGCAGGCCAACACCGCCCTGAAGAACGGCGAGTGGAAGCGCAGCAAGTACACCGGTGTCGAGCTGTCCGAGAAGGTCCTCGGCGTGGTCGGCCTCGGCCGGATCGGCGTGCTGGTCGCGCAGCGCATGTCCGCCTTCGGCATGAAGATCGTCGCCTACGACCCGTACGTGCAGCCGGCCCGCGCCGCGCAGATGGGCGTCAAGCTGGTCTCCCTGGAGGAGCTGCTGGAGGTCGCGGACTTCATCACCGTCCACCTCCCCAAGACCCCCGAGACCATCGGCCTGATCGGCGACGACGCGCTGCACAAGGTCAAGCCGACGGTGCGCGTCGTCAACGCCGCGCGCGGCGGCATCGTGGACGAGGCCGCGCTCGCCAGCGCCCTGAAGGAGGGCCGGGTGGCCGGCGCCGGCCTGGACGTGTACGCCACCGAGCCCTGCACGGACTCCCCGCTGTTCGAGTTCGACCAGGTCGTCGCCACCCCGCACCTCGGCGCCTCGACGGGCGAGGCGCAGGAGAAGGCGGGCATCGCGGTCGCCCGGTCGGTGCGCCTGGCGCTGGCCGGCGAGCTGGTGCCGGACGCGGTCAACGTCCAGGGCGGTGTGATCGCCGAGGACGTCAAGCCGGGCCTGCCGCTGGCCGAGCGGCTGGGCCGGATCTTCACCGCGCTGGCGGGCGAGGTCGCGGTGCGCCTCGACGTCGAGGTGTACGGCGAGATCACCCAGCACGATGTGAAGGTGCTCGAACTGTCCGCGCTCAAGGGCGTGTTCGAGGACGTCGTGGCCGAGACGGTCTCGTACGTCAACGCGCCCCTGTTCGCGCAGGAGCGCGGTGTGGAGGTCCGCCTGACCACCAGCAGCGAGTCGGCCGAGCACCGCAACGTGGTCACGGTGCGCGGCACCCTCGCCGACGGCGACGAGGTCTCCATCTCCGGCACGCTCGCCGGCAACAAGAACCAGCAGAAGATCGTCGCGGTCGGTGACCACTCCATCGACCTCGCGCTCGCCGACCACATGGCCTTCCTGCGCTACGGCGACCGCCCCGGCGTCGTCGGCACGCTCGGCCGCATCCTCGGCGAGGCGGGCATCAACATCGCGGGGATGCAGGTCTCGCGGGCCGACGCGGGCGGCGAGGCGCTGGTCGCGCTGACCGTGGACGACACGATTCCGGCGCCGGTGCTCGCCGAGATCGCCGACGAGATCGGCGCCACGTCGGCGCGCGCGGTCAACCTCACGGACTGACCGGCTGCCGGACCGTTCCACCACCGGGCCCGGACCCCGCCGCGGCG